>CBFHYW010000016.1:0-21644 GCA_965660135.1 Opitutales bacterium | reverse complement strand
GTCCCGAAGCATTTGAGGGTGTTACCGCAGAGGATTTAGTTGGACTTGGTTTTGAGTCTGACATTGCAGACAGCATTCTTGAGAAAGTTTCCACCAATGAGGAAACTGAAGGTTCAGCCGATCAATCCAATCTTGAAGGGCAAGACGCCTAAGGCTTTTTCATTTCCCCTTAAAATTTTATGAGTGTACGTGTTCACGCAATAGCTAAAGAAATCAATAAATCAAGTAAGGAGCTTATTGAAATTCTTACTGGCCGCGGATACGACATTAAAAGTGCATCTGCTTCCATCGATAACATAACTGCACAGTCTCTTATTGATGAATTTTCCTCCGAGCAGGAAAAAGCAACGGTTGAGGAGAAAGTTGAGGATGCGAAAGAATCAACTGAGGGTAAAGTTGTAACTCCTGAATCTTCAAAGTCTGCACCCATTGTTAAGAGCAAGGCCGACCTGGAACAGGAAAAGAAGGAAAAGGAAGAAGCCGAGCAGGAATTAAAAGCTGAAGCCGCACCCGCACCCGTAGTTGTGCCTGCTCCGTCTCCGACGAAAGCTCCTTCAATGCCTCCTCCCCCGACGTCGAGAGCCTCTGCACCTCCTCCTCCTTCTACCGCAGGTAAGTCTGCAGTTCCGCCTCCCCCCGCCACTGATTCTGCAACACCTTCGATTTCTCAGGAATCAAATTCCTCAGACGATGATGTAGTTGTGGAGGGTAATTTAATTTTGATTAAGCCTCCGATCGTAGTCCGGGACTTTGCTGTTTTTATCGGTCTAAAACCTTTTCAATTGATTTCTGAATTAATGGAAATGGGAATATTTGCCTCCATGAATCAGACGATTGATGAAGAGGTTGCTCGCAAAATAGCGAAAGTTAAAGGTTTTGAACTAGAAATTCGTCACCGTGGGGAAAAAGCCGAAGCGGCTGAACCAAAGAAAAAAGTCGTAATTGACGAAAACGACGAAAAGTTTCTCAAACCTCGCCCTGCGGTGGTTTGTATTTTAGGCCATGTTGATCATGGTAAGACCACCTTGCTTGACACGATAAGAAAAGAAAATGTTGTGGCAGGTGAAGCTGGTGGTATTACCCAGCATGTCGCAGCTTATCAAATAGAGCACAACGATCAAAAAATCACATTTCTTGATACACCAGGTCATGCAGCTTTTTCTAAAATTAGAGAAAGAGGTGCAAATCTTACTGATGTCTCTGTCTTGGTTGTTGCTGCAGATGATGGGTTTATGCCTCAAACCGATGAGGCTTTGAAGTTTGCACAGCGGGCTCAGGGTTCACTTTTAGTCGCGATTAATAAAATTGATACGAAGGGTGCTGACCAAGATAAGGTTAAGACTCAGATGCAGGAACGCTCCATACCTTCCGAGGATTGGGGGGGAGATGTTGTAACCGTGCCAATTTCAGCACTCAAGGGAGACGGGGTAAATGAATTACTTGATATGATTCTGTTACAAGCAGAATTAATGGAGTTAAAGGCTAATCCTGACGCAGTTAGTGAAGGGGTAATTGTCGAAGCTCGTCAAGAAGTCGGTCGTGGTCCAACTGCGACTGTTATCGTTCAGAAGGGAACCCTGAAGGTTGGTGATTCAATTTATTGTGGATCAGTTTATTGTAAGATTAAGGCAATGATTGGTGATCAGGGACAACAGCTCAAGCAGGCTCCTCCTTCAACTCCAGTTAATTTACTGGGTTGGTCTGGGGTTCCTGAGTCGGGAGGAATTTTTGTTCAGTCCAAAAATGAGCGACAAGCCCGGAGAGAAGCTGAAGATCAAGAACAATTAAGTAAACAGGTACCGGTAGTTACTTCTGAGGTTGAGGGTGAGGGTGAGGATGCAGGTGCAGAAGCGTCTGGTGTTGAAGCTCTTTTTGCAGCTATTTCAAGAAGTAAAACTACGGCTTACCGGATTATATTACGAGCTGATGTCGGTGGCTCGGCCGAGGCATTAAGAGAATCACTTGAATCGATTACGAGCGACAAGGTACTTTTAGAAATTTTACAATCAGATGTGGGCCAAATTACAAAGAACGATGTTAAGATGGCAAAGACTTCTGGTGCTGATGTTATTGGATTTAATGTTAAAATGGAAAATGGTGTGATGGGTGAAGCAAAACACCAAGATGTTAAGGTTTTCCAAAATAGCATCATTTATGAGATTATCGACCTAGTTAAAGACAATATGGCAGAATTACTTGAGCCTGAGTTAGTTGAAAAGAAAACTGGTCGTGCTGAAATTCGTCAGGTATTTAATGTCAGCAAAGGAAGGACAGTTGCCGGTTCGATGGTAATGGAGGGATCTATCGGCCGAAATAAAGGAGCTAGACTTGTACGCAAGGGTAAGGTTGTAGCAGAAGGTAAAATTGATACATTAAAGAGGTTTAAAGATGATACCATGGAAGTAAAAGCAGGATTTGAATGTGGTATTCGTTTGGACTCTACTGATGAATATGAAGAAGGTGATGTAATCGAGACTTTTGAAGTCGAGAAAATTCGCCCTTCTTTATAATTCAGACTGAATTAAGATGAGCCTGCGCTTAGCTCGGGTTAACGAATTGATTAAGCGTGAGATCGGTAATTTTTTGCGCCGAAGGTATCGCTCTGAAAGTGTTTGTTGGACTATAACTGGAGTCGATGTTTCAGCTGATTTGCGTAATGGTACAGTTGCATACTCCGTTATTGGAGATGAGATGAAGGCCCGGGAGGCACAGCTTTTCTTTCGTAAGCATGTCGGCGAAATTCGGAAAGAGGTCAGTAAGCATGTGATTTTAAAATATTCTCCCAAACTCGTTTTTACCCAGGATTTTGGGATTGAACGTGGCAATCGAGTTATGGAAATCCTAGATGACCTTGAAAGCGAAAATCAGGATCATCCAACGGAAACGGAGTGACTTTATTGTCACACATACTGTGACAGGTTGGCGTCAGGTTGTCACAGTATTGCAATATTTTTCTTTCTCCAAGCTTTCTTGATTTTCCTTAAGTCGCTTGTTATTAGTGTGATGTGTTATATTTTGATTTGGGTATGATATCTGCAAATGGTATGTCGTGAGTAAAATAATAGGAATTGATCTAGGAACGAGCAACTCGTGTATGGCTGTAATGGAAGCGGGTGACTCAAAAGTTATCCCGAATGCTGAAGGTGTCCGCACCACGCCATCTATTGTTGCCTTCAGTAAAAACGGAGAGCGTTTGGTTGGCCAGGCTGCGAAGAGACAAGCCGTTACAAATCCGGCTAACACTATCTTTTCTGCCAAGAGATTGATCGGCCGTAAATTTTCAGAGATTAAAGATGAGATCTCCACCCTTCCTTATAAAGTTATTGAAGGAAAGAACGGAGCTGCTGTAATCGAATGCGAAATTGATGGCAAGCCTGAGACTTTTATGCCGGAGCAAATTTCCTCCATGATTCTTGGAAAATTAAAGGCAGATGCTGAAGCCTATCTAGGGGAGCCTGTCACTCAGGCAGTTATAACAGTTCCTGCATATTTTAACGATGATCAAAGACGTGCAACCAAGGATGCAGGTTCAATTGCCGGACTTGAGGTCATGCGAATAATTAATGAGCCTACCGCAGCTTCCCTTGCTTATGGTTTAGATAAAAAGGGTGAAGAAACTATTGCTGTATACGATTTAGGTGGTGGAACTTTTGATATCTCGATTCTAGAAATTGCTGAAGGTGTGTTCGAAGTTAAAGCCACAAACGGTGACACTCAACTTGGCGGTGACAATTGGGATCAGAAAATTATTGAATGGCTAATCAGTGAGTTCAAGTCTGAGCAGGGAATTGATTTAACGAGCGATCCAATGGCGATGCAAAGATTAAAGGAAGAAGCGGAGAAAGCAAAAATGTCTTTATCTTCCTCTCAGTCTACCGACATCAATTTGCCATTTATCACAGCAGATGCTTCTGGTCCCAAACACTTAAATGTAACTTTATCCAGATCGAAACTTGAACAGATCTGTGACGACTTATATTCCCGTACCCGTGCTCCATTTGAAGATTGCCTTAAAGATTCAGGTTTAAGTATTGGTGATGTTAATAATTTAGTTCTTGTAGGCGGGATGACAAGAAGTCCCAAAATTGTTGAACTAGCGAAAGAGCTTGGAGGTAAAGATCCTAACCAAGGTGTTAATCCGGATGAAGTGGTTGCAATTGGTGCTGCTGTCCAGGGTGCGGTTTTACAGGGTGATGTAAATGATGTTTTACTTCTAGATGTCACACCCTTAACCCTTGGCATTGAAACTGCCGGTGGAGTTTGTACTTCTATGATTGATCGCAATACCACGATCCCAACTAAGAAAGCACAAACCTTTTCTACCGCTGCTGATAATCAACCGGCCGTGGATATCGTAATTCTGCAAGGTGAGCGCTCCATGTCGCAAGACAATAAAACTCTTGGTACATTCAAACTCGACGGGATTGCACCTGCACCTCGTGGTACACCTCAAATCGAAGTTACCTTTGATATCGATGCTAATGGTATTTTAAATGTTGCAGCCAAAGATCAAGGCACTGGGAAAGATCAAAAAATAACTATTTCCGGCTCTTCGAGTATGGATGAAACTGAGGTTACGCGACTGAAAGAAGAGGCTGAGAAATTTGCTGATCAAGACAAGGAAAGAAAGGATCAGGTTCAAGTCAGGAACGATCTTGATTCTATGGTTTATCAGTGTGAAAAACAACTTGGTGAACTTGGAGATAAGGCACCTGAAGATTTAAAAGCTAAAATAGATACTTTGCTTGCTGACACCAAAAAAGTCTTGGAAAATAATGATTCTAGTCTTGATGATTTGAAAAAAGCGAAAGATGCACTTCAGAAAGGATTCGAAGAAGTCGGGCAGGAAGCTATGAAGAGTGGTGGCATGCCACAAGGCGATCCTGGAGCCGGTGGTCCATCATCTGCCAATAATGAATCAGGTGAAGAACCTGAGAAAAAGAAAGAAGATGATATCGTTGATGCTGACTTTGAAGTCGTTGATGACGAGAAAGAGAAAAGCTAATAATTTTTTGCAATCCCAGGATTTATTCTCGGATACGCATTACAACCCTGAAATCTAATATAACCTAACAATAAAACAAAAGGAATATGAGCAAACCAAAAATAACTCCGTTGGGAGATCGCGTCTTGGTAAAGCATGTCGATGAAGACGAGCAAATCAAAGGCGGGATTATCATCCCAGATTCTGCAAAAGAAAAATCACAAGAAGCTGAAGTAGTCGCCCTAGGTACTGGCAAGAAAGATGACGATGGTAAAAACATCGGTTTTCAGGTCAAAAAAGGAGATGTAGTACTTATTAGTAAATACGGTGGGACTGAGGTTAAGCTTGACGATGTTGAATACCAACTCGTTCGTGAAGACGATATCCTCGGAATCATTGGATAAAGCTTCTTAGCTAACAAACAAAACAACACTTAGAAAATAAAATTATGGCTAAGCAAATATTATTCGACGAAGCAGCACGTAAAAGAGCCCTTAGAGGGGTTAACACACTTGCTGATGCAGTGAGCGTAACATTGGGACCAAAGGGTCGTAATGTATTAATAGACAAGAAATTCGGTTCTCCAACTGTAACCAAGGATGGTGTAACAGTTGCGAAGGAAATCGAATTAAGCGATCCCTATGAGAATATGGGTGCACAAATGGTTCGCGAAGTAGCATCCAAGACATCTGATCTCGCTGGGGATGGAACTACTACAGCAACTGTTTTAGCAGCAGCTGTTTATCAAGAAGGACTTAAGAATGTAGCAGCTGGTGCAAATCCAGTTTATCTCAAGCGTGGTATTGACAAGGCTGTAGAAGCCGGTGTTGCTAAATTACTCCGTGACAGCAAAAAGGTTTCTGATCGCGAAGAAGTTCGCCAAGTTGCCACTGTTTCTGCAAATTGGGATAGTGAAATCGGCGAAATTATTGCCGATGCAATGGATAAAGTCGGAAAAGATGGAACCATCACGGTCGAGGAAGCTAAAAGTATCGAAACTACACTTGATGTGGTTGAAGGTATGCAGTTTGATAAAGGTTACTTAAGCCCCTACTTCTGCACCAACAATGACACAATGGAGTCAATTCTTGACGATTGCTACATTTTGATCAACGAGAAGAAGATCACTGCATTAAATGATTTGCTTCCAGTTCTTCAATTAGTTTCAAAGCAGGGTAAACCTCTTCTTATCATCGCTGAAGATGTTGAAGGCGAAGCTCTTGCTGCTTTGGTTGTAAATAAATTACGTGGTACTTTGAATGCTTGTGCAGTTAAAGCTCCTGGTTTTGGTGACCGTCGCAAAGAAATGCTTCGCGATATCGCCATTCTCACCGGAGGTCGCTGCATAACTGAAGATTTAGGCATTAAGCTCGAGAACATCGAACTTGCTGATCTTGGTCAGGCAAAAAGAATCTCTGTAGACAAAGAAAATACTGTCATTGTTGAGGGTTCAGGAAAAGCTTCTGATATCCAAGGCCGTGTTAAACAAATTCGTCGTCAAATTGAAGAAACTACTTCTGATTATGATCGTGAAAAACTTCAGGAGCGTTTGGCTAAGCTTGCTGGTGGAGTTGCCGTGATCAATGTAGGAGCAGTTTCTGAGCCTGAAATGAAGGAAAAGAAGGCTCGTGTTGAAGACGCATTACATGCTACCCGTGCTGCTGTTGAAGAAGGAATTCTTCCTGGTGGTGGTGTTGCTCTACTTCGTGCGGCTAAAGCAGTTGAGAAGGCTGCTACACTTCTAGAAGGTGATGAAGCGATCGGAGCTGCTATCGTACGACGTGCAATTGAAGCACCTCTTCGTAAGCTTTGTGATAATGCAGGCGTTGAAGGCTCATTGGTTGTTCAGCAAGTGCTTAAGTCAAAAGCTTCTATGGGCTACAATGTAGCTACAGACCAACACGAAGACTTAATTAAGGCTGGAGTGGTTGACCCAACTAAGGTTACACGTACGGCTCTTCAGAACGCAGGTTCTGTAGCAGGGCTTCTGTTGACTACTGATTGCATGATTACTGACATTCCTGAAGAGGAAAAGCCTGCTCCAGGTGGTCATGATCACGATCATGGAATGATGTAAGAAACATTTCTTATTTCTGAATTTAAGAGGCGTCCTATTTGGGACGCCTCTTTTTTTTGTCTTCGAAGTAGAGTATTATTAGAAAATAATCACTTTAGATTGGAAGTTACTGATTTTATTACCCATTCTTTTGTGATGAAAAAGCTTTTTATTTGCTTAATCTTTTATTCAATTATGCTTGGAGTTCAGGCAGAAGACTGGAATCAGTTCAGAGGACCAACTGGACAAGGTCATTCTGTTGCGAAAGGATTACCGTTAACTTGGAATCGCACGAGTGGTGTAGCCTGGCAGGTGAATTTAGATGGTAAAGCATGGTCCTCTCCGATCAGCATAAATAATCAAATTATTTTAACCAATGCTTTGTTGGTCGAGGGGCATTTATCTTTGGAAGTTCTTTCAATTGAATTTGGTAGCGGTAAGATTAATTGGAGAAAGGTTCTATTCGAATATGATAATCAACCCCGTATTCACAAAAAAAATAGTTATGCGAGTCCAACACCATTTTTTGACGGCAGTAGAATTTTTGTTCATTTTGGAAACTTAGGAACTGCTTGTTTAGAAATAAATGGTGATTTAATTTGGAAAAAGAAATTTGATTATCTAGCGGTTCATGGAGGTGGAGGATCACCTGTTATTTATAAGGACCTTTTGCTTTTTAGTGCTGATGGTGAAAAAGACCCTTGCTTATATGCATTAAATAAGAAGACCGGCGAAATTCGATGGAAAGCAAGAAGAGATAGCAACGCCAAGAAAAACTTTTCCTTTTGCACTCCTATCATTATCAACCCAAAGGATAATCCCCTGATCATTAGCCCAGCGAGCGATTATGTATTTGCTTATAATTTAGATGGTAAGCAAGTGTGGAAATTTAACTATCCAAATGGATATTCCGTCGTTCCCCGCCCAGTTTTTGATCAAGGAATGATATATTTTAGTAGCGGGTATGATAGCCCAATATTTTATTCGATAAAAACTGGCGGATATGGAGATGTAACGAAAACTCACCTTGCTTGGAAAACTCGAAAAGGAGCTCCTCGTAATTCATCCGTTGTAATTGTAAATAATTTATTATTTATGGCTGCGGATAATGGAGTTGTTTCTTGCCTTAATTCAAGAACCGGGCTGCCGCTATGGGTTGAACGGGTGGCAGGGAGTTGTTCATCTTCATTAGTCTATGCCGACGGAACCATATATCTGGCCGATGAAACAGGTAAAACATTTATTTTTGAAGCGAAGCCGAAATATAAATTGTTGGGAACCAATGAACTTGAGGAAAGAATGCTGGCATCTCCTATTGTTGTGAACAATTCCCTAATCTTAAGAACTGAAAAAAGTTTGTGGAGAATCAATCCTTAGGAATATGTTCGAATCTTAAGCCTAAGCAGATGCTCGATTCTCAGATGCAAATCGATCGGACTGCTCATCTGCATGATAGGACGAACGTACCAATGGACCAGATTCAACAACCTTTATTCCTAAATCCAAAGCCTCTTTTTTCCAGTTGGCAAACTCCTCAGGTGTTGCCCATCGATCAATAGGTGCATACTCTGAACTGGGTTGTAAGTATTGACCGAGAGTAAGCACATCCAGTTTGATTTTTGCCAAGTCAGTAAGTGCTTGTCGAATCTCGCTTTCTTCCTCGCCTAAGCCCAGCATAATTCCTGATTTTATTGGAAATCCCGCTTTTTGTGCATAGGCTAGGACATCCAAGCTTCTTTGATAGGATGCGGTTTTCCTGATAGGTCGTTGTAATCGTTCAACTGTTTCAAGGTTATGATTAAAGATATTAGGCTTGGCCGCCAATACAATATCTAAGTTTTCAAATTCCCCCTTAAAGTCGGGAACTAAAACTTCAATTGCTGTGTTTGGGTTTTTATAACGAACAGCACGGATCGTCGCTGCCCATACTTTTGCCCCGCCATCGGGTAAATCATCCCGAGCAACTGACGTCAGAACGCAATGTTTGAGGCCCATTTTAGAAACTGCATCTGCAACCCTGGGTGGTTCAGCAAGATCAAGCTCTGTTGGTTTTCCAGTTTGGACCGCACAAAAAGAACAGGCTCTGGTGCAAATATTGCCCAAGATCATTAAGGTTGCTGTGCCCCTTGACCAACATTCACCCATATTGGGGCATTGAGCACTTTGGCATACTGTATGTAATTGGTTTTGATCTACAATATTTCGAACATTTCCATACTCTGGTCCAGAAGGTAGCTTGGCCCGAAGCCAGCTTGGTTTTTTTTCTTTCCTCTCTTTAGACATGGTAAATTTAGTAATTAGCCAAGGTCTTGTTCGGATAACTTCGCAGGACCATGTGTACCCGCCGTTCGAAAATAATTACCGCTCGATGAATCTCTTTCGTAGCGAGAAAAACCGTTCTTGTTTAAATTATCAGCGGAGAGAGAGTTTACTTCGTTTTGAGAGGTATGTTTTAGTGAGAGTGATGCACTTAAAAGAATTCGTTTAACAGGTTCTTTTGTGAGCGGATGTTTCGTTAATGGTTCATCATCCATTCTTTGTTCAACCTCAAAGAATTCAGCAGGTCCATCCCCATTGAGCACTTCATATTGGTAAATGGGCATGTTTGTAATTAGGCAGATTTTTTCTTCCGAGGAGGAAATTCAAATCCAATACCTCCGTTATCCTTAAGAATTAGATTCGCATCAAAAGGTCGCTTCGTTCTTCTCGATACGAAACCCTTGATTAATCCCGTCTTTTTCTCATTAACAAGTTTGAGGAACTCCTCTAATGGGATTTCTTTATCCAGTAATTTTCGCGAAATTCGAAAAGAACAATCTCCGTCATCGGAAACCTTTTTATGGCTTGTACAAATATATGCTGATTCAGTTTGCTTGACCTCTTTTTCACACACAGGACAACTTGCAATAACAGGAGCATCCTTTATGCTTTCCTTTTCCTCAGCCTCTTGTTCTTCATTATTTTGAAAGACAAAATTGACCTTATACTCATCATCCAATTGAAGAACTGCAGAGAAGGCACGACCAGCTTTGGACATGAAATTATCCAAGGGGCCAATTTTTTTATCGCGCAGGAGAATTTCAATTTCGTCAATGGGCAGTCTTCGTCCAGCAATACTTTTTGGGATTCTGAAATCACCTTCCAAGTTTTGGTAAAAGCCAAGTCCTTCAAAAAGTGGTTCTTCGTTAACCGGAGAGCGTAGAGTAGTTTCCTTAAGATTAGCAGCAGATTCTGTGAAACCAGTAGTTTTAGAAACAAATTCTTCGGTTAATTGACCGATTTCTTTCATAAACTGATCTCGTGTCATAGTACCTTCTTCTATGAGTTGAAGCTTATGCTCCCATTCTCCGGTCATGCTAGGACTTGTTAAGATGTCAGTTCCAGCGGCATCTAAGAAATGAAATAAATCTTCTGCTTTGAGGTTAGGATGAATTTGAGTGCCCTCCCTGCGCATGTATTTTTCCTTGATTAAATGATCAATGGTTGAGGCGCGAGTTGCTGGAGTACCTAAGCCTTTTTCTTTCAGCGCTTCAGCCAGGTCTTCATCTTCAACAAGCTTTCCTGCACCCTCCATTGCTGAAAGAAGGGTAGCTTCCGAATAACGGGGGGGTGGTTTAGTTTTTTCGCTTTGTAATTCAGCACTTAAAAATTTTGACTTACTATTATCTTCGGACGTTAGGGCAGGTAATGTATCTTCTGGTTGGTTATCCTTACCGTAAATCGCCAACCATGATGGCTCGACTAGAACCCTTCCTTCAGTTTTGAAATTATGTCCGCTGATAGAACTGGTCCGCGTAGTTACATCCCACTGTGCAGGAGGGTAGAAAACTGAAATAAACCGCTTTGCAATGAGATTGTAGATTTTCCATTCGTTGGCATCCAGATTTGTTGGTGCCGTATTCGTAGGAATGATCGCAAAGTGGTCACTTATTTGCTTATTATTGAATATCTTTTTATTCTTTGCATCGATCCAGTTTGAATCAATAACGAGTTGGGCATGAGGAGCAAGCTCTCCTTTAATTGTATTCAAGTGGGCACTACAAATTGGTGCATAATCTTCGGGTAATGCCTTAGAATCTGTCCTTGGGTATGTTATTACCTTGTGCCTTTCATATAAAGACTGAGCAATTTGAAGCGTTCTACTCGCGGGATAATGGTGAAGGCGGTTGGCTTCTCTTTGTAAGGTTGTGAGGTCGTAAAGTCTTCCGGGGGATTGAGGTGACCTTTTCTTTACCTCTGAAATCTCTGCCTCGGTCGCTTCTTTAATAGTATTATAGACTTCCTCAGCGTCATCTTTACTCCACACTCGGTCAATCCGGTCATGTTTATTATCAACCGATTTTTTAAAACCATCTCTTTGGTAAACTCCTAGATAATTTCCTTCAGCTAACTGAAAGGTGGAAGTAATGCGGAAAAAATCTTTTGGGACAAAAGAAGTAATTTCTTTTTCCCTCTCAATTACAAGAGATAGGGTAGGGGTTTGAACACGGCCGACGGTCGAGACTTGCCTGCTCATACTCCTGGATCTTTTAAGAGTAACTGCTCGGGTACCGTTAATACCAATTAACCAATCGGACTCTGATCGGCAACGGGCTGCATCTTGAAGCGGTTTAAGTTTTTCCCCCTCTCTTAAATTGGCAAACGCATCCTTGATTGATTGGTCTGTCATTGAGAGCATCCAAAGCCTTTTTATTGGCTTTTTTGCTTTTGCAAGTTCGTAGATGTAAGTGAAAATAAGCTCACCTTCTCTTCCTGCATCGCAAGCATTAATAACTTCGCCCACATCTTTTCGTTTGAGTTGCTTTTTAAGTTGTTGAAACTTTTTCTTGGTATTAGCGATTGGTTTAAGTTGAAATTCCGTTGGAATGATTGGCAGATTGGCAAGTTTCCATGCTTTGAGTTTTTTATCAAAATCATTGGGCATAAATAATTCGACCAAGTGTCCCACCGCACAATCGATTATCCATTCATCATTTTCGTAATAGTCTTCTTTTTTAGGAATACGACCCAATACTCGGGCCAAATCTTTGGCAACACTGGGCTTCTCGGCAATAACTAGTTTTTTCACTTAAGATGTATTGTTTGATTTAAGCGGGTAAAAATCGAGGAAGTATTTCATCCATTTTACTGAGGAGGAAATTAATGGTCTCGATTGTTTCGTCCCCCATATTGGAAATACGAAAAGTTTTGCCTTTGATTTTTCCGTAACCTCCATCGATTGAAATTTTCTTTTCTTCTCTGAGAGCTTTAACAAAACCTGCCACATCTAAATCTAAATTATTTCGAACACAGGTCAGGGACTTGGAGGAAAATTCTTTCTTGGGAAGTAGTTCAAAGCCGTTTCTCGCCACCCATTGATGAACCAGTTGGTTGAGTTCATCGTGCCGGTTATGACGATTTTCGACTCCTTCCTTGAATATTTTATTGAGAGTGAAATTAAGTGCATGTATCAGAGGAATAACCGGGGTGCTGGGAGTCATTCCTTTTGCATGGTTCGAGCGGAATTCTAGCAGGTCAAAATAATAGCCTCTTCCCTCCACTTGCTCCGCTCGGGCAAATGCTCGTTCTGAAACCGAAAAAAGAGCGAGTCCAGGTGGCATAGCAAGGGCTTTTTGTGAACCAGTCAGGATAATATCAATACCCCATTCATCTTTAGGAATGGGGACAACCGAAAACGAGCTTACCGTATCAATAATCGAAATTACCTCAGGAAAGTCCCGGAGTACTTGCATGATTTCCTTGAGTGGGTTCATCATTCCACAAGATGTTTCGTTATGCACAAGGGTAATTACATCATATTCTCCGGTTGATAACCTTGATCTTAGTTCTTCAGGGTCAATATTTTGGCCCCATTCAACTTGCAGTGCATCAGCCTGCTTGCCAGATCTTTTTGCTACATCGAGCCATTTATCTGAAAAGGCTCCACACATGCAACAAAGTACTTTTTTAAGGCATATGTTTCGCAAGGCTCCTTCCATGACACCCCATGCACTTGAAGTTGATAGAAAAACCGGATCAGTTGTTTGAAAAAGTTTCTGTAAATTTGGTTGGCATGCCTGATATAAATCAACGAAGTCAGAACTGCGGTGACCCATCACTGGAGTACACATCGCTTGATAGGTTTCATCGGAAATATTTACGGGACCAGGAATATGCAATTTATAATCGATCATTTTTTATTCTTCAATTTGACAGTTAATTTTTTTGAACTTTTTATTTGCACCTTCTATTATAATTAATCTTGGATCCCAAGCCGCAGCTTCTTCTGGTTCAAGCGAAATAAAAGTAAGAATTACTAAAAGATCGCCTGGTTTGCCCTTGTGAGCTGCTGCTCCATTCAATGCAATTTCTCCTGACCCGGCAGGTGCAGGTATACAATAAGTTTCAAATCTTTCTCCGTTAGTAATATTTCCAACGAGAATTTTTTCGTGATTAAGAAAGCCAGCCGCTTCCATTAGGGAACGATCAATTGACAGACTTCCCGAATAATCCGGGGAAACTGAAGTGACCATAGCGCGATGAAGCTTAGATTTTAAAAGAGTAACCTGCATAAAGGAAGGAAAATGTGAATCTACATATCAAATCGTAATCAAGATTAAAGTCAATCGACGAAGGGGACTTGATTAAGGAAATCCAGTTGTCAGTCTTCTGAATATCTATACGATTGAGTATTTTATGGCTGAAAATAATGGGCACTGGCTGAAGGA
This sequence comes from Opitutales bacterium, assembly GCA_965660135.1. Classification (GTDB taxonomy): domain Bacteria; phylum Verrucomicrobiota; class Verrucomicrobiia; order Opitutales; family Seribacteraceae; genus Seribacter. The sequence continues at coordinate 7,897 of CBFHYW010000016.1, read as the reverse complement.
AAAATGGTCCGACTTCGAAGAATTCGTTGAGGGAGTTATTTACGATCGGGATCTTTCTGTATCTGCACGTTTATTTGGTTTATTTCTTCGACCATTTTCTTTTCTTTTTTCAGGAATTGTTCGACTTCGTTTATTTTTGTATACCCGCCGTATTTTTTTTAAGGATACCCCCCTCGACTGTTTAGTTATTGTAGTCGGGAATTTAACCGTTGGTGGAACTGGAAAAACTCCTGTGGTTGAACGTTTTACGAAAGAACTTATGGCCCGAGGAAGAAGGGTAGCAATTTTAAGCCGTGGCTATAAAAGTAAGGAGGAAAAACCAAAGAAAAGTTGGAGTAATTTTTTTGCTAAAGCTGAATATATACCTCCAAAAATTGTGAGTAATGGGGATCAAGTACTGTTAGGCTCAGAAGAAGCGGGGGATGAACCTTACATGTTGGCTCAAAATTTAAAAGGGGCGATCGTATTAGTGGATAAAGATCGGGTCAAAGCTGGATTTTTTGCGATTGAAAAATTTAATGTCGACGCACTTATTCTCGATGACGGCTTTCAATATCTACCTATTAAGGGAAAATTTAATTTGTTGCTAGTTGATCAAACCAATCCTTTTGGGAATCGTTGCTTACTTCCGCGAGGTATCCTGCGTGAACCAGTCAGGCATCTATCGCGTGCTTCTTATATTTTTCTTACCAAATCTGAAATTGAACCCGATCTTGAACTTCTTCAAACTATTCGTCAGTACAATTCACAAGCTGAGATTATACGTTGCATTCATAAAGCTAGGTACTTTAGAGAAGTTAATACGGAAAACAGTAAGCCCTTAAATTTTCTTTATGAGCTTTATGTTGGAGTGTTTTGTGGAATTGCCTCCCCTCGAGGTTTTGAAGATATTATTCAAAGAATGTCTGGTGAGTTAAGGTTTAAAAAGCGGTTTTTGGATCATCATCATTATACCCATCAGGAATTAGATCGTCTTTTTTTAAAAGCTAAAAATGCAGGTGCTGATGTTGTCGTGACTACCGAGAAAGATGCTGTTCGCATTCCTGCAACCTATAAACCAATTATTCCATTTTATTATGTGAGAATGGAAATTGAAATAATCGAGGGATTTGAGGATTTTGAAGAAGCGGTCTCAGATATTTGTTTTTCCTCTCGAAAAACAAAAAAACAAAAAGTCCTGTCTCTAGAAGAAGCTTCCTAATCAAATTTTAGCGGTAGCCTGAAGTTATCTATTAGGGTATGTCAAAACAGTCTCTACGAGAGATTCCATACATTCTACTTTCGCTTTGGGGCGAATACCATGGCCCAAATTAAGAATATGCCCAGAGTCTCCATCCATTTTATTCAATAGCTCACCAGTTGTTTTTTTAACTGTTTCTTTATTTGTTTCCATCAATGCAGGATCCAGGTTGCCTTGTAATGTGAAATGTGCGGGAAGGGTGTTACGGGCATATTTAAGGTCGGTTTCATGATCTATGCTAATACCTGAAACCTTACATTTTGAGAGGTGTTGCAAACGCTCACTTGGTGCTTTTGCGTAGAGAATGACGGGTACATTCGAAGAAACTGCAGAGGCAATGCGGTCAATCCAGTTGAGAGACCAATCTTGTACAGAGGAATTTGGGCACAGCGCATTCCAGCTATCGAAAATTTGTATGGCATCAACACCAGATTTAGCCTGCATTTTAACATAACCAATTAATACCTCGGTTAACATTTCCATTAACTCATAAAATGAATTAGGGTCAGATTCAGCCCATTTTACAGTTTTGGGAAAGTTAGGTGAAGATCCGCCATCAATCATATAACATGCAAGAGTCCATGGAGAACCGCAAAAGCCAAGCATTGCCTTAGTTTCCCCCATTTTTTCACGAAGCAGATATAACGCATCACTTACATATTTCAGCTTTTCTACAGCTTCTCTAGTATCGAGTTTTTTGAGGCATTCCTTAGAATCTAGACTGAAATCCATTCCTATACCTCCTTTTTCACGAAAGTGATAAGGTTGTCCCATGGCCTCAGGAACTACCAAGATATCGCTAAATATAATCGCGGCGTCTAGTTCAAACCTTCTTAATGGTTGTAGAGAAACCTCCACGGCAAGCTCCGGTGATTTTACCATTTCAACAAAGCTATACTTTTTTCTTAATTCCCGGTATTCTGGTAAATAACGCCCAGCTTGCCTCATTACCCAAAGAGGAGGACGCCCGATATTTTTATTGTTTAATGCACTAATTAATTTTTTTCGAGAATTCATTTTAATCCTAGCCAATCTTTTGGATGCAAATAGTTTTTGTAGAGATTTTCCTCGGGTGAATTATTTTCAGGTTCCCAACCGTAACTCCAAACAACCTCAGGGGGCATTGACATCAAAATTGATTCAGTGCGACCACGGGATTGCAGACCAAAGTGAGTGCCCCGATCATAGATAAGGTTAAATTCGGCATATCTTCCTCTTCGGTATTTTTGAAACATTTTTTCTTTTTTTGAGAAAGTGATATTTTTTCTTCTATTCAATATCGAGAAATAGGCATTTTGGAATGTTTCTCCAGTTTTTATCATAAAAGATAAACTATTTTCAAATCCACCCTCACAAAAATCATCAAAAAAAATACCCCCTACACCTCTGGTTTCTTCTCGATGTGGAAGATAAAAATAATCATCACACCATTTTTTAAATTTTGAATAAACATTATCTCCATAGGGATCGCATGCATCTTTAGCATGTTGATGCCATTCAATTACATCTTCTTCGTATGGGTAATAGGGCGTAAGATCAAAACCACCTCCGAACCACCAGATCAACGGCACATTTTCTCTTTGAGCTTCAAAATATCGAACATTTGCATGAGTTGTTGGAATATGGGGATTGTCGGGATGAAAAACAACGGACACCCCCATTGCTCTAAAGGAAGCGCCTTCTAACTCGGGTCTATTTTGAGTTGCAGTGGATGGTAGGTTTTTACCTGATACATCAGAGAAATTAATCCCACCTTTCTCAATAATTTCCCCTTGAGTAAAAGATAAGGTTTTTCCACCTCCTCCCTCTGCTCTTTTCCATTGATCCTCTTTCTCATCGATGGAAGGATCGGTTTCTTTTAGCTTATTTTCTAAATTTTGTTGAAGTGCTAAGAGGCTATTTTTTACCTTTTCTGCTTGCACACAATAAAAATTTGGAAATTTGAAAATTGAGTTAAGACAGAATCTTACTCGTCATCTTCTTCGTCTGGATCCTTGTCCAAGTGTTCTTTCGCACTCTCAAGATCCTCACAAATTCCCCATTCTTCGCAACCATCTAAATTGTTCCACATTTCTGCTTCTTCACCGGTGGCAATAATTGCACCCCTCATTGGAAGCTTCATATCAACAATTTTTTCTGCAAACTCTCCGACAACTTCAATTGCTTCTTCTCCAACTTCTTCAAGTTCAGAAACATCGATGATCAATTTTACAATACCTTCATTGATCGTATTGCGAATGCGATTATCCATATTTTCTTTAATATCGTTAATCACAAAAGGAGAGAGCTCTGGCGGGAGTTTAAAGAACAGGAAATCATCAACAAATTTAAAGTATCTTGCGGAGGAATCTAAATTCATGACTTTAAACATTACCGCCTCAGTTTTATTTGGATTGAATGGTTTTGTTATACAATCTGCAAAACCGGAATCCAATGCTTTTTTCTGTGCAGATTCATCGCCCTGCACAATCATTCCAATTACTGGGGTATTGAGGACATTGTGGTTCGTCTTTAATTTTCTTCGCAAATCTACTGAGGAATCACCTGGTAGTGCCATGCTGATTAAAATGGCTCCAAAAGTTGAACTTTCACAAATTTTTAGTGCGCCTGCTTCGTCAGGTGTACTTTGAACGCTCCATTCATTCTTGGCAAAAATATCTGTGAGTTGCTTTACGATATTTGGCTTATCTTCAACTACTAAAATTTTAACAGCGGATTCTGAACTAGAGGTGGTATGAGTTTCATTGGCAGACATTTCCTTGGTTACTAATCGATTCATCCGATAAAGCCTTCGTCCAAGGGTACGAATTAGTTTAACGGAAACCTTAGGGTTTTTGGACACAATGTCTTCAATACTTTCTTCCACATGCCTAACCTTTGCAGCCGTCTTTGCTTTAATAACTGCATCGCGTTTCATACCTAATATTTCACTTAACTCACCGAAGATCGAACCTGGCTGATCGATCTCACTTAAAGTTTTTCCTTCACGAATGACTTCGAGCACACCAGATTCGAGGATGCAAAATCCTTTTCCCAGTTCCCCATCTTCCAAGACGATGTCACCATCAGCGTATTCTTCTAATCTAATCATAGGATAGTTGTGTTAGCATCGACTAATTTCTCAAAGTGATCAAATAAATTCGTATGTTCTACTTTCTCTTGTTTTTTAGCTCCGCTTAGCAAGTGAATTCCTTCAATACTCATCCTTTAATTAATCTGTTCAATTTGTATTTTTATATTTCCAATCATTTGAGCAATTCTAAACCCAAGTTCGTTTAGGGAGTCTTGTTTGAGGGAGGAGACTGAAATAGTTATGCGTTCCGTATGAGATCCAATTTTTCCAAGGGCGGAATCGAGAGATCTCCATTGTCCCTTAATGTGAAATTCTGTCCACATATGAAATCCCATCACATTGTTTTTGCCCTGGAATTCATTCATGAAAACTAGTCCGGATGCAACGCGGGTTGGAATTCCCATTGATCGACCCAGGGCTGCTAGAAAGACTGCATGCTCTGTGCAGTCACCCTCTCTTCCCCTAGCGGTTTCTCCCGCTGTGGCAAAGCCCACGCTGAAATTTTTACGGTGAATATATTTTCCTGCAAAAGAATAAAGCCTTTCTGATAAATCTATTATATTTTTGGCCCCCCGACCAGCTTGCTTAGCTAGTTGGTGGATTAGTTTATCTTCTGAATCAATCATTACATTAGGTAATCGAAATTCTTGTCCAATAGGTTTATTGGATGATTTGTTTTTTAAGTTTTTGCTCCATTTCTCTGCTTTTACATCAACAATAAAATTTTGATCGTCAATTTGGGTAACTTTCTGATTTCGACTTTGCGGAATGATCGAACTTAATTCTCCTTCTAGAATCTCGATTTTAAATCGAACTGATTTGGAGTTCTCTGGAATTCCCTGAGGTAAGGAAAGAAGTGTTTGAAACAGGAAATCAGTCTTTTCGGAGCTTCTTTTTGCCTGAGATTGAGAACTTTGTTTAATCTCTATTGGGATTCCGCCCATTTGCATTTTTGTTTTAACCGCAAATCCCTCAGGATCTAGCCAATTTATTGTTTTCATTTCACCCATTTTTGTAAGAAGTGTAATTTCTGTTCGGAAAACCTTAACAGGCTTTTGATTAATTTGAATTTTACATTCTCCAAAAGATTTAATTTTTGCTTTTGTCGGAGCAGCCATACCAAAATCAGCAGAGTAGATTTGAGTTTCAATTTCTCGTCCTTCTTCCTTGAATCCATTTTCCCTCAAAAACTTTAATAATCCCCAGGTCATCTTGCCTTTGGGGTTCAAAGGATATCTTTTGGTTGTTTCTCGAAGATATTGTTTCTCTTGCACCACAATTTCAGATCCTTCTACCCATCCTTTTTTGTTTATTGGAACACCAGCCATTTTCATTTCTCCAGAAAAACTAAGTATCTGTCCGGATATGCTTTCTTTTGTTTTCTCGGTTGATTGTATTTTAATGGATACCCCTGCACGCTTGATGGATATAATAAAAGTACTTTGGGAAATGACTTCTCCTTTTTCTAGTTTCATTGTCGAATGTGCATACCCAACTTTTGACTCACCGAGAAAAACTTCATACCAACGATCCAACTCGTTAAACTCATTTTTATCCAAATTAAGATCTCCAAATAAAGATATTCCCCTCACAAAAACAAGAATGGGAAGAAATAGAATAGAAAATTTTGCTTTCAAGAACAGTAAGGAATTAATTTATGAGTGGAGTTGATTACACAGGTTTATAATAACTTGTTTGTCTCTTTAGGCTGAGTCGAGCATACAATAATTGTTTATGGAACAGAGTTTTGATTTTATCGTCCTTGGTGGAGGGAGTGCTGGGTATGCTGCTGCGCGTACCTTTAATGAACATGGGGCTACTGTAGCTTTGGTTGATGGAGCTGAAGAGCTAGGTGGACTTTGTATCTTGCGTGGCTGTATGCCTTCCAAAACCCTAATCTATTCTGCAGAAGTTCTTCATCTTGCCCAGAAGGGAAGTACATTTGGCTTTGACGGAGAAATGCCTAAGGCAAACCTTGCAGTAATGCATGCTCGCAAAAATGAGGTTATTGCAGAATTTGCAAATTATCGAAAAGAGCAGATCGAAGATGGTCGGTTCACTCTTTTCCGTTCCCATGGCCGCTTAGTAGATTCCAATAGGGTTGAACTTTCAGACGGTACAATTTTAAAAGCGGGCAAGATTCTCATTTCAACTGGTTCCACAGTAAAAGTTCCAAATCTCTCTGGTTTGTCTGAAGTCAATTACAAAACAAGCGATGATGTATTAGAATTAGATTCAGTTCCGCCAGAATGTATCGTTCTCGGAGGCGGGGTGGTTGCCTGTGAACTCGCTCAGTTTCTCTCGCGGGTTGGTTCCCAAGTCACTCTTCTTCAAAGGAGCCCCCGCTTGCTCAAAGACTTTCCTGAACCCGCCTCTGAAGCGTTACAAAAAGCGATGATTGAGGAAGGAATCAAATTGGAACTAGGGGTCAGTTTGAAGAAATTTAATCAGCTTGATGAAAACAAAACTCATGTTTCCTATGAAATTAATGGAAAGCTAAAACAAATTGAAACTACTTTTCTATTTCTTGCTCTTGGTCGCTCACCTTTCACCAGTTCTCTTAATCTAGAAAAGGCGGGTGTCGAGCTCTTGCCCACTGGGCATATAAACACAAATGCCTTTCAGCAAACATCGTGTCCTGATGTTTATGCTGCAGGTGATTGTGCGGGCCCTCATGAGATTGTGCATATTGCTATTAAGCAGGGCGAGACCGGAGCCTTGCATGCTTTAGGTAAAAAAGTAAAACCCATAAACTACGATACTTTGCTCACAGTGGTTTTTACCGATCCTCAGCTTGCTGTGGTTGGATTGTCCCCAGCTCAACTACTCAAGAGAGGAATTAAATTTTTATCAGCATCCTATCCCTTTGACGACCACGGGAAATCTATCCTGATGAACGCAAAATACGGATATGTTACGATCCATGCTGAAAAAGAAACTGGTAGAGTTTTAGGAGCGGAGTGTGCGGGTAAGGACGCTGGCGAATTGATTCATTCTTTGTCGGTTGCGGTTGGAATACAGGCAACTGTTGATGATTTATTGCAGGCAGATTGGTATCATCCGACTTTATCTGAAATTTGGACCTATCCCTTAGAGGATTTAGCAGAGGAAATTCATTCTACTGATTAGAAAAAATAATAGAGCATAAAGATTGCAGAGCCAGCTAAACCACCGGCCCAAAACCGATCTTCTTGATAAATTGGAATATTTTCTTCTGACGCTTTAACGCGAGCAGAAAGATAAAAGCAGGCAAATGTCCAAATTGCTCCAATCCAAGCTGCAATAACAGGTTTCAATGTGCCAATTACAACCAAACTTGCAAGAGTTGCGTAGATGAGGAGAGTAATGGCTAAGGTTTTTCCAAATACTGCAAATTGTTTCGAAGTGAATATTCCGAGACCAATCCAGGTAAGTTTACCTTTTTCTGGGTCCAGTTTAGTTCTTTTGCTGACCATTATGTGAACGATGAGGCTAAGAATCGCGGAAACAAATGCTCCATGCATAAAAGCTAGTTTTTTTCCAAATAGAGTAACCAACGATTCATTGCCGTCTGCAATCATGGCGTAGAGTGGTGGAATCCCATA
>CBFHYW010000015.1:25594-25864 GCA_965660135.1 Opitutales bacterium | reverse complement strand
ACCTGCAATACCGTCATCACCGAGTGCTCCATTAGTGTCTTGAGATTGATAATATACATCGATGAAACCACCGAATTCGATAGCACTTCCCGTGGGTCCAATTTCGATAGCATTTGCATTGAATACAGCTAGTAAACTAGCCAATGATAATAATTTTGTTTTCATATTTTGTTGTTTTTAGTGTTAGTTTTAATGTTTCAAACCAGATATATTATTATTTATACAATCAATTAAAATCAAGATTCTTTATATCATTTATATTGATACTTT
>CBFHYW010000015.1:0-25584 GCA_965660135.1 Opitutales bacterium | reverse complement strand
TTATATATAATTAATTATTATAATTAATTTTATTCATGCTAAATGTTTTCTTGCTCATCGTTTTGATATTAAGTTAGGCTTAAATAACATAATTCTTAAAGAAACAATAACTTGAAAACATTTACTAAAATCGGACTTCCATGGGCATGCTCCTTATGTGCTATCTTTTATTTGGGGTTAACTCTTGGTCATCAGACTGATCAGCAACAAGTTTCAAAAGTACCTAGAAACCCTCAGAAAAACGAATCTTACGAGGAAAATCAAATAGTTCCAAAATTTGAAAAAAATGGGAAATTAGACAAATCTCCAAGTGATAAAAAAACTGAACAAAAAGCTGACAACGAGCTGACTGATCCTGAGCTACCGCCCAATCTTATCAGAATTATGGAAGGTGGAGACATAATTGAAAGAATGGGGGCTTATTTAGATGCACTGCGAGCAATGGACGAAGGAAATGTTATTGAAGTTGTAAACGCATTTGAGGCATTACCCAAGGGTTATGGAAGGCATTTAGAAATGAAACTACTGATGAGAAGTTGGGCAGCCATTGATCCAGAAGCTGCGCTTGCATATGCAAATAAGGCGCTTGACCCAAAAAGTGAAAAAAGATTTGGCATCTCGGAAGTTTTAGCGGGTTGGGCAAATCTGGATCCTAAATCTGCTATCGCATGGGCTCGATCAAATCATTCCGGAAAGAACCCAGGTGACAACCCCCTTCTAGTCGGAGTTATCCGAGGTATTGCTGAGAAAAGCCTAGGAGCAGCTGATCAAATTTTCAGGGAATTACCAGAGGGGAATGCTCGTTGGCAAGCAGCCACTTTTCTTGCGCAAAAATATAGCGATGCAGGTATTGAACAAGCTATCGAATGGGCAAATCAATTCCCTGAAGAAGACGAAAAGTTTCGCCAGTCAATCCTCGGGCAAATCGGAGGAAGACTTGCATATCAGGATATATCGGCTACGGCTCAATGGGTGCAGTCAATGAAAGAAGATAAGGCTGCCCTAACAGTAATGGATAACTTACTGATCCATTGGGCAAATAAGGATGCGGGCAGTGCGGCTAAGTGGGTCAGTGAATTATCGGACGACAACAAGCGTATACATGGAATGCAGCAACTGACATCTAGATGGTCCCTAACTGACCCGGTCGCAACCGCTGAGTGGCTCAACACTTTCCCCCCATCTCCAAAACTAGATCCAGTCGTGAAAGAATTTGTAAATCGAATCTCAACCCGGGACCCAGAAGGTGCTGCAGGGTGGGCAATGTCAATAGTTGACCCAGGCACGAAAGAAAAGGCAGTTAAAAAAGCGTTAGCTGCGTGGGAACGAGTTGATCCAGAAAAAGCAAAGCTTTGGCAACAAACTAATGCACCTGAAATAAAGTAATTCCCTTACTTGCCAATCGTCTCGATGATAGCGACAATCGGCAAAAATAACGCAATTACAATAAAACCTACAGCGACGGCAAGAAACACGATCATAACTGGTTCGATTAATGAAGTCATTCCGGCAACAGCGTTATCAACATCCTCGTCGTAATTATCTGCAATACGGTTAAGCATATCAGGCAGTTCTCCAGTTTCCTCACCAATTTCAACCATACTCGTAACCATCGTGGGAAATACAGGCTCCCGCTCCATCTGCACGGCCATCGCTTCACCATCTCTGACCGAGTCATGAACATGGCTCATTGCATTGATAAAAAGCCCATTAGAAAGAGTATCCCGAGTAATTTGCAAGGCTTGTAAAATAGGAACCCCACTACTCAAAAGCGTTCCGAAAGTTCGGGTAATCCGGGAAATATTTGACTTACCAACCACATCTTTAACCGCAGGAACATTTAAACCAAGCCAATCAAAAACTTTTGCACCCGGCTTAGTCTTCTTAAAAAGAAACAATCCACCCACAGTACCCCCCATTCCACCAAGCACTAATATTGGATGAGTAGAAAAAAGTTCACTTATTCCAATCACAATCTGAGTTGGTCCCGGAAGAGGGGCCCCACGAAGCATTTGTTCGAATATTGTCTGAAATTGAGGGACTACAACCATCATCAACAAAGTGACGATTCCAACTGCGACAAACATAATTACACTTGGGTAAATCATTGCTGACTTAACCTTCTTGATCGTCCTGATATTTTTCTCCTGAAACTGTGCAAGACGGTCAAGGACGAGCTCTAGAACTCCACCAGCTTCTCCTGCTTTAACCATGTTTACATACAAATTATCAAAAATCTTAGGATACGCAGCCAGGCCATCAGATAAATTGCCACCAGAGGAAACCTTCTCCGAGATATCCTGAAGAATGGCCTTAAACTTTGGCTTTTTTTCCTGCTGTTTAATCATTACCTCTAAGCTTCTCAACAGAGGTAAGCCGGCATGAACAAGGGTAGACATCTGCCTAGTAAAAATAGAGATATCCTCTGTAGTCGGTCCACCTCCGAGCTCAATAGATAAAAGCCCACCCTTTTTCTTTTTTTTCTTAGGCTTGGCAGGCTTGGGCTCTTTTTCTTCTTTCGGTTTTTTGGTAGGCTTGGCCGACTTGGCGGGTGCGGGTTCCTCTACTGCAACTGCAGGGGTGGCCTGAGCTGGAGCTTGAGCGTCCAAAAGCACAACCTTAGACACCGTAAGGCCGTATTGCGCGAGTTGCACATATGCTTGCTCTTCGTTAACTGCCTCAAAAGTACCTTCTGAGGGTGCACCAGTTTGATCAGTCGCAGTAAATTGAAAAATAGGCATAATTTATTTATTTAGATTAATTTAAGTATATTTCAAGACTTCCTCTACGGTACTCTCTCCATCAAAAATCGATCGAATTCCATCCTCTCTTAAAGTACGCATGCCTTGCTCTATTGCTTTTTGACGAAGCACCAAAGTAGCTGCACCCGAATTAATCATCTCGCGAAAAGCATCTGTAACTTTGATCATTTCAAACAAACCAGTTCTACCTCGGTACCCTGATTGATTACATTCTGCACATCCAGCCCCAAAGAAAAACTTTCTTTCACCCAACTCATTAGGATTTAGTCCTAAATTTTGAAAAACTTCTTTTTTAGGTTCATATTCCTGCTTACAATCAGTGCAAATTTTCCTTACAAGGCGCTGAGCCAGAACAAACTCCAGAGATGCAGATAAGAGAAAGGGTTCCAAACCCATATCAATTAATCGAGTGACTGCTCCGGGTGCATCATTTGTGTGCAATGTGCTAAGAACCACATGACCGGTAAGTGAAGCCTGCACAGCAATTCTGGCCGTTTCAATATCTCGAATTTCACCGACCATAATTTTGTCGGGATCCTGTCGAAGGAAAGCTCGTAAAGCACGTGAAAAATCTAAGCCCACTTGATGATTTACCGGAACCTGCATGATACCCTCTAGCTCATACTCCACCGGATCTTCGGCTGTTAAAAGCTTTGTATCAATTTTATTAACTTCTCGTAACGCACTGTAAAGCGTTGTTGTTTTCCCTGAACCTGTAGGCCCTGTAACAATAAAAATGCCATTAGGTCGGCGTACCGCATCCCGGATACCCGTTTTTACATTTTCAGGAAGCCCCAAGTTATCAAGATCCAGGTTTACCGCGGATTTATCCAAAACCCGCAACACAACGCTCTCTCCAAACTGAGTAGGTAAGGTAGAAACCCGTAAATCTACAGCCCGCCCTTCAATCGTCATTTTAATGCGCCCATCCTGAGGGATTCGATGTTCCGCTATATTCAAATCAGCAATAACTTTAATACGTGAAATAACAGGGAGAGCTAAACTTTTAGGAGGAGGCGACATTTCGTATAAAGCCCCGTCAACTCGATAACGAATACGAAATTCATGCTCAAAAGGCTCAAAGTGAATATCTGAGGCCTTGGCTCGTATGGCTTGTTGCATTACCAAGTTAACAAAGCGAATTATAGGAGTTTCATTTGCCGCATCACTCAATTCACTTTCCTTAGATTCATCTAATCCTTCAAAATTTTCCAACCCGACATTACCCAAGAGATCATTTAAACTATTTTCCTCCTGAGGGTAATAGATATCAAGCAGTTGAACCACATAATCAGGGTCGCATACAATCAACTGAATCTGCAGATCCAGAGCAAAGGTCAAATCATCAATAATCGCAGAATTAAACGGGTCCAAGGCAAGAAAATGAATACCACCTTCAGAGAGATAGAGTGGAACAATTCCATACTGACGAGCCATATCAGATTGAATCGAAGCGATAACATCAGCTTCAATTTCTTCAACTTCTCCAAATTGTAACTCATAGCCCAAATACTCCGACACCAAGCTAAGAATATCTTCCCTCGAGGCCAACCCAGCTGAAATAATTGCCTCCGCATAAGAACGATCCCCAGCAATTACTTGCTCATCAAAAAGCTCTTCCAACCCATGTTGGGAAACACCATCAACTTGCTTAAAGATGTCTCGAATACTAGAATTATAATCTACGAAAAGCATAACAATAACTTATTCTTCGGCAGTTGTGACCATAAGAACCTCATCTAGGGTCGTCACGCCGGCTAAAACTTTTCTGAAACCATCCTCTCGCATCGATCGCATGCCCATCTCGCGTGCCTTCTTCCGCAACTCGACAATGCTTACATTATGATAAATCATTTCCTCAATCTCCTGATTAACCACAAAAATCTCAAAAACTCCTTTTCGTCCTCGAAACCCACTATCCCCACATTTTTCACACCCAGCTCCATGCATGAAAGTGGCATTGCTCGTTTGATCTTCAGAAAGGCCCAGAATATTCAATTCATTAGAACTTGGCGAATATGGCTCTTTACAATTTTGACAAATTGACCGGACTAATCGCTGAGCAAGCGCCGAGCGCAAGGAAGCAGAAACAAGAAATGGCTTAACCCCCATATCAATTAAACGGGATACTGAACTTGGTGCATCATTCGTGTGCAATGTACTGAAAACCATATGCCCTGTAAGAGATGCGTTAATTGCAATCTCTGCAGTTTCCAAATCACGAATCTCACCGACCATTACAATATTGGGAGCTTGCCGAAGCATTGAACGCAGAGCAGCAGAAAAAGTCATTCCTACCTCAGCTCGAACCTGAACCTGATTAATGCCCGCCAACTCATACTCAACCGGATCCTCTACCGTTATAATTTTACGATCAGGTTTATTAATAACATTGAGAGCAGAATAAAGTGTTGTCGATTTGCCTGACCCAGTAGGTCCTGTTACCAAAAAAATTCCATCTGGTAAAGCAATGACCTCCTCAAAGGTTGACTGATCGTCAGAAAAGAATCCAAGTTGGGGAAGCCCAAGACTCAAATTCTCTTTGTCCAAAATCCTCATTACGATACTTTCTCCATGAACAGTGGGGAGAGTCGAAACACGCAAATCGATGGATTTATCTCCAACTTTAACATTAATCCGCCCGTCCAGTGGAACTCTCTTCTCCGCTAAACTCACATTAGCCATCAATTTAGTCCTCGAAATAATCGAAGGCTGCAAGCGCTTTGGCGGATCCTGCTGTTCTCGTAACTTACCATCAATTCGAAAACGGATTCTAAATTTCTTTTCCAGCGGTTCCATATGAATATCAGATGCCCTTGAATCCAGTGCATCCTTTATTACTGATTGAACATACTTAATGATCGGAGCATCTTCCTCGCTTACATCTTCGGGTTTAAGCCCATCACCGATTTCGATATTATCGTCTCCGACACCACCAAAGAAATCCTGCATTTTTCGTTCTTCTGCGGCTCCATAAGCTTCATCAATTGCGGCAAGTACCGAGCCACGATAGGCAACCTTAGGATTAATTGTTTTTCCCAAAAGGTGGGTTAAATTATCAAAGCCATCCTGATCAAGTGGATTTCCAAAAACAATTTCAATCTCCGCTCCGGTTGCTCCCAAAGGAAAGGCTTCATACTGCCTTGCCCATTCTGGTGTTAAAAGAGCAATGATTTCTTGAGTTGGATTAAGTTGGGACAAATCAACCGGATCCATATTTAATTCGCTGGATAAAAAATTAACGACTTCACTCTCTGGCATTCCCGTCTTAGCTAAGACCCCATTCATGACCGCAAGATCTTTGTCTCCCGCCAAGCTATCCCCTTCAGCTTCGACTTCTGAAGTGATCTCAGAAAGAACTTCTTCGGACAAAATACCCTGCTGTTTGAAAGCCTCTAAGATAAATTCGTCTGTTGGGTTCATTAAAAAGTGAGAAGTAAAAGATAGATAAAAAGTAACAAAAAAATAGTAAACTTTACCTACCTTTTACAAGTTCATCTGCCTAAGCCAACAAGAAACTCCGGATTATTTTTCGTTTTCCTTACTCTTTGAATAAACATTTCCATAGCATCAACAGGGGGTACGCCCTTGAGTGAGCGACGAAGCGAATAAATTTTACTCAACTCATCAGGGTGATAAAGGAGCTCCTCTTTTCGCGTTCCACTTTTCTCAAAATCTAAGGCAGGGAAAATTCGCTTATTAGAAAGTTCGCGGTCGAGATGAAGTTCCATATTTCCGGTTCCCTTAAACTCTTCGAAAATCACTTCATCCATTTTGCTCCCAGTCTCAACCAAAGCCGTACCAAGGATCGTAAGACTTCCCCCACCTTCAATATTCCGAGCAGAGCCGAAAAACCGCTTCGGACGTTGTAAAGCTGTTGCCTCAACGCCTCCACTAAGAATTTTCCCACTATTGGGCATGGTTGCATTGTAGGCACGTGCCAATCTAGTTATTGAATCCAATAAAATAACCACATCCTGGCCACACTCCACCATTCTGCGAGCCTTCTCAATCACAATCTCTGCGGCATGCACATGGCTTTCTGCACTTTCATCAAAAGTTGATGCAATAACCTCAGAATCAGGCACTTGCCTTCTAAAATCCGTAACCTCCTCAGGTCTTTCGTCCACGAGTAGCACAATTAAATGGGCTTGCGGGTTATTAACCCTAAGGGCACGGGCAATAGCTTGCTGTAAGACAGTTTTACCGGTCCTTGGCGGAGCAACAATTAGACCTCTTTGTCCAAAACCAATCGGAGAAACAAGATCTACCACCCTCATGGAAACATTATCCCACTCGGCATCAGAATTGGTCTCAAGATAAATCCGGTCGAGGGGATAATAAGGAACCAATTCAGTAAAAGGCATCGTCCTAGTTGCCTCATCCGGGTCTTCATTCATAACCTTGTCAATTTGAACTAAAATTGGACAGGAGGCTTCCTGCATCTTGGGCCGAATAAAACCTTGAACAAGATGACCGGTCTTTAAGCCGAATCTTTTAATCAAAGGCTCTGGAACAAAAGGACTTTGGGCTTTCAAGCGATAATTATCTTTGACTTGAAGCAGAAAACCATGCCCGCTCTCGGTCACCTCTAAAATTGCTGAAACTTGAACAGGTTGTATTTTAGTTAAACAGGCGTCCAATAATAGATCAAATATTTCTTCTCTAATTGGTGCTGGTGGAAGCTCAACGCCCAATGACAAATCATTCACTTTTTCCTTAAGTTCTGGAAGATCAAGCGAATAGAAATCATTATAATTTATGGCTTCGGCATCTGATGCTGCATACACTTCAGCAAGAGAAGACACCCCATCCTCTGTTTTCAAATCATCAAACTCTAATAAATTGCCCAATACTAGGGGTTTCGCTTCCGTATCCTCATAAGGTAGCTTCCTCGGTTTTTTAAAATTAGGACGAGATTTATTTTTTTGTCGCTTCTTATCTTGCCAGCTTTGTTTTTTAAAATTTTTATTTCCCTGTCCATGTGCTGGGTGATTTGGATGGTTATGCCTTTGCTGAGGTTGGGAACTGGGTTTACTAGACTCTGCTTGAACTTTTTTTAAATTTTCATTCTTTTTCTGAGGTTCAGCAGGGGTACTTGAATCTATTGCTTGAGTGTTCTCAGGCTTTTTGTCTTCATCATTGAATTGATTAACTTCAGCTTTATCCGGTTCACTACCATCAGTACTGAAAAAAAGCTGGGCGTCTTTCTTATTTCCTCCCTCATTAGCAGGAACTTTTTTATTTTTCACAACCTCACTGGTCTTTTCCCCTCCCCCTTCAGTTTCAGTTACTTTGGGTTCAATTGGTTCTGGGGTGCCCTTTGATTCCTTGGCTTTTGTGGTAGTTGACTTGGTCGTTTTCTTCGTGGGCATGACTAATTATTTTCAGAAACTGCTGTGATTAAAATGGTTAAGAATAATTTAATTTGCGAATTGATAAATTGGTGATCTCCGTTTCCTAAAATAACAAAATCTGCCCGTTCGGATTTTTCACTAACCGACATTTGAGAATTAATTCTGGAATTAATCTGAGCAACAGATAAACCCCGTTCTTTAAGACGGATGAATTGCATGCTGTCTGAAGCATGAACCGAAATCGTTTTTGTAAACAGGCCATCAAGATTATTTTCAAAAAGAAGCGGAATTTCCACAACAAACTTGTTTTTAGAAGAAAGTCGGATGTATGACATCCATTTTTCACGTACTAAGGGGTGTAACAAATTTTCTAACCAGTTACGATCAGAAGGAGATTCAAATACTACACGAGCAAGTCGTGCTTTGTCAATTATTCCGTGCCCGATCACCTCTCCCCCCCAACGATCAGTTATCTGATTAATTACATCCTGATCATGCAATAATAACTCGTGAACTAAGGAATCTGTAGAAATTACCTCCCATCCAAGTCCACCAAAATTTTTACAAACTGTAGACTTTCCGCAAGCAATTCCTCCGGTGACTCCCACAACTATTTTATTGGGGAATGAAAGCATTCTGTTCATTCTCAAGAATTGATCCTAACAGGCAAGCTTTGAAAATAAATAACTTTAAAGATAATCGGCTTGCTTCTATTGCCTGACTCAATAAGGTACTTTCTCTTTAGTCGGTAGGGTATCCAAGTGGCTAAAGGATGTGGACTGTAAATCCATCCGCTTCATGCGTTCGTCGGTTCGAATCCGACCCCTACCACCATTACTATTGCCATCAAAATGCCTCAAGAATTGTTAAGAACAGATTGCATCGGAATGAATTTCTTAATACTAATTATCTCAGCATCTGTATGTCGCCTAGATCTAATATTCAAGATTTGACAGGAAATATCTTGGCGGGCAAATGTATCATATGCGTAAAGGTTTGAAATGGGTTTTTATTATTATCGGAGGTGTTTTGCTGTATTATTATAAGACCTGTTCTGGTCAACTCTCTTAAATGGGCATTGCTTTAAAATGGGGGTCACATATTTTTTACGGTGGATTCTTGAGTTTATGCCTTTCTCTTATTTTCTCAGAATATACTAGTCAGTACCTCTATGCACATTACCAAAGTTGGACCGAGTGGAGATCAATTACAGGAAGAAATCCTAATATCCTGACCTCTTTGCTCCAAAAATCATCATGGGCAGCATTCTTTTTTTCGTCTTGGTTCATGCTATGGAAACTGGATACATTTTTTCACCAACCTTTATCAGCAGCTGGTGCTAATGAAAAAGATGAAGAAAATATAAACAGTTCTGAAAAGGTTGAACACGAAAAAAGACAACGGGATAGAGAAGAGAAAAGAAGAAAAAAAGAAGAACAAGAACAAGGCCAAAGAACAATGGAAGATGAAAAGGAGAATTGCGTCGATGAGGAGACTGAACAGGACCCGGGCAAAGTTCAATTTAATGACCAAGACTTAATCTACGGCAAAGTACTGGGATTAGAAGAACCCTTCACCACAGAGGACATCAAGCCAAAGTATCGGAAAATCATTGCCCAGTATCATCCGGACCGCGTGGCAGTCATGGGCGAAGAAATTCAGGAAGTTGCAGAAAAAAAGGCAAAGGAAATTAATGAAGCCTATGATCACTTTCGTAAAAAATTTGATTTAAACTAACAGCGTTTACCATTCTTATTCATTTTTGTTGTGAGTTCGCACTTGAAGGGAACCGAAAAACTTATACTCTAACCGCTTTTAAAAATTATGACAGATAAAGCAACTAAACACGAATTTCAAGCCGAGACAAAACAAGTTCTCGATATAGTAGTTAACTCTCTTTACAGAGATAAGGAAATTTTCATTAGAGAATTAATCTCCAACGCATCCGACGCATTGGAAAAATTGCGACGACTTCGATTAACCGAGAAGGAAATTTTTGAGGAAGACCTCGAACACGAGATTAAAGTTTCTACCGATGATTCATCCAACACCTTGACCATCCAAGATTTCGGTCTGGGAATGACCAAGGAAGAATTAATCGAAAACCTTGGTACGATCGCACATTCCGGATCCAAGGCCTTTCTTGAGGCTCTCCAGGCCGAGGGAGAAAAAAACGACTCCCTGATTGGGAAATTCGGCGTTGGATTTTACAGCGTATTCATGGTTGCTGATAATGTAAAAGCTTACACTCGGACTTGGGAAAAAGATGGAGTTGGCCAATGCTGGGAAAGTGATGGGAGTGGTTCCTACTCAATTGAAGATGCCTCTGACCAGCAACGAGGCACTAAAATCATTATCAAATTAAAAGAAGACTTTTCCGAATTTGCCAAGGAAGACCGAGTTAAGGATATAATAAAAAAATATTCAGCATTCGTTCAATTTCCTGTTTCACTAAACGGAGAAAAAGTTAATACGGTTGATGCGATTTGGCTCCGATCTAAAAATGAGATTAAGGACGAGGAATACGAAGAATTCTACAAGTTCCAGTCTAACGATTACGACGCACCACTAATGAGAATGCATTTTAGTGCTGACGCACCTCTTGAAATAAATTCTCTTCTATTTGTCCCCAAAAGAAATATGGAAAAAATGGGGATGTTTCGAAATGAAAATAAAGTTGCCCTCCATTGCAGAAAAGTACTTATCGACCCAGAACCAAAAGCATTGTTTCCGGAATGGCTTAGGTTCTTAAAAGGGGTTGTTGACAGTTCTGATCTACCCTTAAATGTGTCACGGGAGGTTATGCAGGACAGCGAATTACTTCGAAAACTTAACCAAGTACTGACCAAAAGATTCCTTCGCTTTCTTAATGAGCAATCCAAGAAAGAAAGTGAAACCTATCTTGAATTTTGGAAGGAATTCGGAATTCTGATCAAAGAAGGTGCTGCTACCGACTTCACTTACAAAGATGATTTAGCCAAGCTTCTTCGATTTGAATCAACCGCGTTGGAACCAGGAGAACTAACCGGCTTAGATGAGTACATCGACAGAATGGCGAAGGATCAAAAAGAAATCCTTTTTTTATTTGGAAAAAGTCGTCAGTCCATTGAAGCTGGTCCTTACCTCGAAGCTCTTAAAGCAAGAAGCCTTGAGGTCCTCCTGCTTACTGAACCAGTTGATGAATATGTGATGCAGTCGGTACGTGAATATAAAGAGAAGAAAATCATCTCCGCAGATTCCGAAGAGCTTAAACTTGAAAAACTTGACCAGGACCCAGAGGGTAAGGCACTGAATAAAAAAGACACCAAATCTTTATGTAAATGGCTAAAAGAAAGCCTTAAGGATAAAGTCTCTGATGTTGAAACTGGAGAACGGTTAATTGACAGTCCAGTCTGCATCGTGGGCGGAGACGGTCTTGGCGGCGCCTCAGCAAGAAGGGTAATGAAAATGATGCAGGGTGGAGACAATGCCATGCCAGCGGCACCTGTAAAACTTCAAGTTAATCAAAGACACCCAATTATTAAAGGACTTTCTAAATTAACTGAAACTGATAAAGAAACCGCCGAATTAATTGCGAATCAGCTTCTCGATAATGCATTGGCCACTGCAAATCTACTCGATGACCCAAGGGAAATGATTGCACGTAGTTACAAGGCAATTGAAAAACTTGCCAATCAATAAAATTCTTACTTAAACAATCTCTTTTCTGCGGATCCTGAAGCACATTCCGCACTTCATCAAAATCGAAAATTGGTATTGCGAAATTTTTAAAAGCATGAATAAAGTCGGATTATGAATAGATTTCCCATACCCGCTCGAATCGTTATTGGAGTATTTTCGACCCTACTACTGTTATCCTTTGCATCCTGTTCTCGAGGAGGCTCAAGCCCTTTTGCTAAAGACGATGGAGAGGTAAAAGAAAATATCGAAAACTTGATGGGGCTTGCAGTAGGAATGACTAAGGGGCAAGTATTTGATCTAGCTGGGGTTGCAAATTACATGGAGGGTTATGATTGGGGAAGCGTTTGGCGTTACAAAATCAGGAAAGGCGGCCAATCTGGAACCTTGGCCAGCAAGGAAGTAGAGCAAAGTTACATGCCGGTGGTATTTGATAACACAGATCGTGTAATGGGCTATGGCCAAAAATTTTACGATCAAACAATTAATGACCTCGGGGCAGGTCAATTCTGAATTATAAATTAATCTGCTTAATTATATTGTTCGATTGACGAACGATTTAGATTTTGATTTAATATTCTACTTTTCTTTATTACCAACATGAAAACAACTCTTGCTAAAGCTGAAACAACCACTCACGGGTGGAGAATTGTTGATGCAAAAGATCAAATCTTAGGTAGACTCGCGGTTTCTATAGCCAATTCCCTAAGGGGACGCGACAAACCGACATATACTCCTAGTGTGGACACCGGAGATTATGTTATCGTTATCAATGCCGAAAAAGTAAAGCTTACCGGAGCTAAGGAAGAACAAAAGAAATACATGTTCTACAGCGGATATATGGGCGGAGAAAAATACAGGAGCGTTGCTGATTTTCGTGAAAAAAGACCAGAGTTTATTATCATGAATGCGGTCAAAGGGATGCTACCCAAGAATAAATTAGCCAGTCGGATGCTAACCAAGCTCAAAGTATACAGTGGTGAAGACCATCCTCATTCTGCTCAACAACCTACCCCATTACTTAGTTAATTTTTATAAATATGAGTGCTAAAGCTTCCTCAACTGAATTTATTGCCACAGGCAGAAGAAAAACAAGTTCCGCACGCGTTCGTATCAAAGAGGGTACAGGCGTCTTTGTTATCAACGGAAAGAACTACACCGAGTATTGCTCTACAGAGCAAAACCGTAAAATCGTACTATCCCCTCTTGCAACAGTTGATATGATTGGTGGAGTTGATATTACTGTAAATGTTTCTGGCGGTGGCGGGTCCGGTCAAGCAGGTGCAATTCGCCATGGTTTGTCCCGAGCCTTGGAAAAAATGGATCCTGAACTCCGTGTTCCCCTTAAGAAAGATGGGCACATGCGACGAGATCCACGAAAAATTGAAAGAAAGAAAACCGGACAACCTGGGGCAAGAAAAAGATTCCAATTCTCAAAACGTTAACACTTTTTACAACTTTTTATCTCAACCCCTCGGAACTCCAACCGAGGGGTTTGTTTTTTTATTAGATTAAAGTATTTTATTTCATCATTATGAATGCAACAATTATAGGTGCATCAGGTTATTCAGGTAGAGAACTCGTGTCTTTGCTTTTAAATCATACTAAAATTAATTTAGTGGGAGTCACATCAAGAAGCTTTTCTGGGCAAACAGTTGAGTCTCAGATTCCGCACTTAAGAGGAAAGGCTAATGGCTTAACTTTCTCCAACCCAAGTATTGAAGATTTATCTAAAAACCAAGACTGCGATTTATTTTTCCTGGCTCTCCCGCACGGAACTGCCTCATCCTATGCGATCCCGCTTTTAGATGCGGGAAAAAAGGTCATCGATCTGTCAGCCGATTTCCGATTGAACTCTCCAGATTGCTATGAAGAATTTTATGGATCCCCCCACCCTGCTCCGCAATGGCTAGAAAGAGCTGCTTATGGCTTACCTGAGATTCATTCTCTGTCATGGGATAATTCTCCTCTTATAGCTTCTCCGGGGTGTTATCCAACAAGTATAATCATCCCCCTTTTTCCCCTCCTGCAAAATGATTTGATCAACCCAAATAATATCATAGCTAACAGCATGAGTGGGGTAAGTGGAGCCGGAAGAAATGCGTCAGAAAAACTTCTTTTTTGTGAAAGAAATGAAAGTGCATGTGCTTATGGGCTTCCAAAGCATCGGCATTTATCTGAAATTGAAGAACAATTATCGCTCGCTCTTGGAGAAGATGTTATTATTTCATTCCACCCTCATTTAGCACCTATGAATAGAGGAATTTGTTCCACCATTTCAGTCTTAGCAAATGGCAAATTATGCAGAGACAATATTTGGGCATGCTGGAACGACTTTTACAAAGGAAGAAAATTTGTTCATCTTTTACAGGAGGGCGAATTTCCAGATGTCTCTCATGTTGTGAGAACCAATCGGGTTGACCTTTCGGTTAGTGAAGATTCTAGAACTGGTCGCTACATCATTTGCACCGCGGAAGACAACCTGCTCAAGGGAGCCGGAGGACAAGCCGTCCAATCAATGAATATTTGCCAAGGCTACGACGAAGGAGAAGGTCTACCATGAAATTTTATGAGAATGGAGATGCCCTAACCGACCCAGTAGGTTTTTTCTGTTCGGGAATTCACTGCGACATCAAGGGAGTTAGAAATGGCAAGCTAGACCTTGGGATCATTTACTCCCCCAAACCCTGTAATGCAGCCGGAGTCTTTACCACCAATGATGTTCAGGCAGCACCGGTTAAATATTCTAAGAACTTGGTACACAATTCCGAATTAACTTTTCGGGCTATTATTGCAAATAGTGGTAATGCCAATGCTTGCACGGGTAAGCAAGGTGAGGTGGACACCAATAGAATGGCATCAGAAGTAGCACGGCATTTAAATATTCATGCCAATGAAGTTTTAGTGTGCTCTACTGGTAGGATAGGAATTCCCCTTCCAATGAGTCGAATAACCGCGGGAATCAGAGATGCTTCTGAAGATATATTAGACGAATGCGATGGTGCACGTGCCTTTCAGGAGGCCATACTCACCTCTGATACATGCACAAAATCATGTTCAGCAAAGATTCAATGTTCTCGAGGAGAAATTACCGTGGGCGGAGTGGTAAAAGGTGCTGGAATGATTGAGCCAAACATGGCGACCATGCTTGCATTTCTTACGACCGACATAGTTGCCTCCAATGAAAAATTACAGGGAATCTTAAAACATGCAGTCGACCAATCCTTCAATCGGATAACCATTGATGGAGATATGAGCACCAACGACACAGTTTTAATCTTAGCAAACGGAAATTCAGGCATTGAATTAGAAAATGAATCAGCATCTGTGCAAAAAGACTTTACTGAAGCAGTCGAAGCAGTGTGTTCCTGCTTGGCTCGAAAGTGCGTAACCGATGGAGAAAAAATTACAAAATTTGTAAAAGTTTTAGTAAAAGGCGCCCAAAATACTGAATCAGCATTAAAAGTTGCTCGTTGCGTAGCCAATTCGCTACTTGTAAAAACATCATGGTATGGTTCCGATCCAAACTGGGGAAGAATAGTGGATGCTGCAGGTTATGCTAAAATCGGTATTGTATTTGAAGAAATTGAAATGTTTTACAACGACACACCTGTTTTGCTGTCTGGTGCCCCTATCATTGAAAACAAAACAAAATGGAAAGAAATTGTATCCTCCGATGAATTTACGATCTCTCTCGATTTGAAAATGGGGAATGCCCAGGGAGAAATTTGGAGCAATGATTTAAGCGAGGAATATGTAAACTTTAATAAAAGTGAATAGATTTTAAATGGTCGAAGAAAGCAAAAGAAAAGCGAGTATATTGGTAGAAGCTCTTCCCTATGTGCGAAGATTCCGGGGGTCGATTTTTGTGGTCAAATACGGTGGGAGCTTTATGGATTCCCCAGATCCACAAGTGCGTTCTCAGGTTGCACAAGATTTAGTTTTCCTGCACTTTGTTGGAATCAAGGTAGTTGTTGTGCATGGCGGAGGAAAGGCGGTCACTCGCTCTCTTGCAGAAAAGGGAATTGAAGCAAAATTCGTAGATGGTTTACGAGTAACCGATCAACAGACTATTGATGTGGTTGATGAAGTGCTTAATGGTTCGGTCAATAAAGAAGTTGCTTCTTTTGTATCTAATTATGATTGCGATGTTCAAAGAATCGCAGGCAAAGAAGTTCTAAGTTGTACAAAACTTTCTCAACCTTCTGGTCTTGGTTTTGTTGGGGAGGTTAAATCTGTTAAAACAGCCCCCATTCAAAGAGCACTTGATGCTGGACTAATGCCAATCCTTTCATCCACAGCACAAGACGAGAGTGGGCAGTGTTATAATATTAACGCAGACATTGCCGCCGCTAAAGTAGCAATTGCTTTAAATGCAAGACGCCTGGTTTACCTTTCTGACGTCCCTGGATTGTTGAAGAATCCGAGTGATCCATCGAGCCTTCTTTCTAGCCTTCCCGTAAATCAAGTACAACCCCTAAAGGAAGAAGGCGTAATCGCACAAGGTATGCTACCCAAAGTAAACAGTGCGGTCGAAGCTTTGAATGAAGGAGTTAATCGGGTTCATTTTATTGATGGACGACTAGCCCACAGCATTCTCCTTGAAATATTTACTGATGAAGGAATTGGAACTGAAATCATCCACTCTAATTGAAAAGAGCATGAATTCAGAGCATCAAAAATATTTAATAGGCAACTATGCACAACCGACTATGGAAATAGTCAAAGGCAAAGGCAGTTATCTCTGGAACTCTAGGGGAACAAAGTTCCTCGATTTCACATCAGGTATTGCAGTTACCAATGTTGGGCACAGTAACAACCATTGGGTTAATTCTATCTCCAAACAGGTAAATGAACTCGTTCACTGCTCCAATCTTTTTTCAATTCCCGAGCAAGTCCGTCTAGCCAAGCGATTAGTTCAGAAAATAGGTCCTGGAAAAATGCTTTTTTGTAATAGCGGAGCCGAAGCCAACGAAGCACTTATTAAATTTTCGAGGTTAGCAGGCAATTGTAATGACACACAAAAAAGATATAAAATAATTGTCGCAGAAAATGGATTTCATGGAAGAACCATGGGAGCACTTTCCGCGACTGCATCACCAAAATACAGGAATGGGTTTGAACCCTTGGTGGAAGGTTTTTCTTTTGCTCCGCTTAATGACCTCGATGGGTTCAAAGAGAAAATTGATGACGAAACAATAGGGATTATGGTTGAGTCCATCCAAGGAGAAGGAGGAATTCAAGTGGCCTCAGATAAATTCCTCAAAGGACTTCAGAATCTCTGTTTGGATAATAATCTGCTCTTGCTTCTAGATGAAGTCCAAGCAGGCATTGCAAGAACTGGAGAATTCCTAGGCTATCAAAAATCAGGTATCCAACCAGATGCAATTGCAATCGCAAAAGGCTTGGGTGGGGGCTTTCCCATTGGGGGAGTATGGATAAATGAAAAATGGGCAGATGTTTTCCAACCGGGATCGCATGGAACTACATTTGGAGGATCTCCCCTTGCCTGTTCGGCAGCCAATGCCGTACTGGATATCATTGACAATGAAAATCTCACGAAAAAAGCACAGGAAAAAGGCTATATTTTAAAGCAGGGTTTAGAGGATTTAAAAAATAAATACCCAGAGCTAATTACTGAAATTCGGGGCCGGGGACTAATGCTCGCACTGGTTATGAAAGATGCAACTGCTCCTCTTATTGAAAGTTTGGGCAAACTAGGTTTGCTCGTAGTCGGTGCAGCAGAAAATGCAATACGCTTTCTCCCTCCTTTAACCGTGAAAGAAAATGAAATTAATGCCGCATTAAAAATATCTGCAAGTGCATTGGAAAAACTTCACCATGAATCAAAAACATGAATCACTTTTTAGAAGAGAACAATTTTAATAAAGAACAAATAGAAACCGTTTTCAAACAGGCTTTTGAATTCAAAAATACTAGAAACCAAAGACCAACAAAAGATCTATTTGGACAAAGCTGGGGCATGTTATTTTACAAAAATAGTACCCGAACAAGAGTTTCTTTTGAGGTGGGCATTAGGGAGTTGGGCGGAAACCCTGTATTACTAGATCTTTCCAGTACTCAAATTGGCCGAGGTGAAAGTGTTGAGGATACAGCAAGAGTACTATCACGTTTTTTAGACGGCCTAATTATACGGACCCACGGGCACGAATTAATCAAGGAATTTGCAAAGCATTCAGAAATTCCAGTCGTTAATGCCTTAACTGATTTTTTACACCCGTGCCAAATATATGCAGATTGCATGACTATATTGGAGAAAACAACAACATCCCAAAATCCTTACCATGGCTTAAAGGGAAAAAAACTGGCATTCTTTGGTGACACAAGCTGTAATATGGCAAATTCTTGGATTTTGGCCGGAGCCCTCTGGGGAATGGAGATCTTCTTATGCGGGCCAGAAGAATTTAAACCCACCCAAGAAATCGAAAGCTTTTGTAAACAATTCGGCTTATCCACTCATTGGCACTACACTCCAGACTGTACCGAAGCGGCCCACAATGCCGACATTTTATACACTGATGTCTGGGTTAGCATGGGATATGAAAATGAAGAAACAGATCGAAAAGAAAAAATGACTCCCTACCGGGTAACCAAAGATTTGTTCGACCAAGCGAAAGAAAATGCTTTATTTATGCATTGTATGCCAGCACATCCAGGCGAAGAGGTTACAGAGGAGGTATTAGACTCTCCTCGCTCCATTCTGTTTGACCAAGCAGAAAACCGTTTACATATGCAAAAGGGAATTCTTAAACAATTATCAAATAACAAAATATAAAATTTCAAATGAAAATTATTCTCGCCTATTCCGGAGGGCTTGATACCTCCGTCCTAGTTCATTGGTATGCGAACGAGCAAAATGCAGAAGTGATAACTTATTGTGCTGATGTTGGGCAGGAAGAAGAATTGGACGGTCTAGAAGAAAAGGCTCTATCAACTGGAGCGAGTGCACACCGAACAATCAACTTGGTCGATGAATTTGCACAAGACTATATTTTCCCTATGGTTCGTGGTAACGCGGTCTATGAATCCCAGTATCTTCTCGGCACCTCAATTGCGAGGCCCTTAATCGCAAAAGCACACATAGATATTGCTAGGGAATTTGGCGCGAATGCTGTGGCTCATGGAGCAACTGGAAAAGGAAATGATCAATGCCGCTTTGAACTGACCTTCTCTGCATTGGCTCCCGACTTGAAGATTCTTGCTCCATGGAGAGATGCATCGTTTCGTGCACGCTTTCCCGGGCGAAAAGAGATGATTGAATATTGCAAAGACCACGATATTAATGTCGAAGCAAGTGCATCAAAGCCATATTCAATGGATAGAAACTTATGGCACATTTCTTACGAAGCAGGAATTTTGGAAGATCCCTGGTTCGATCCAACTACTCCAGACAATCGGGATATGTATAAACTAACAGTTGACCCCGAATTGGCACCTGATAATCCACAGTATTTAGAACTAACCTTTGAAAAAGGAAACTGTACTGCAATTGATGGTACTGTTCTCTCACCTGCATTAGTTGTAACCGAACTTAACAAGATTGCAGGAAAACATGGAATTGGGCGAGTTGACCTAGTTGAAAACCGATTTGTCGGTATGAAAAGTCGAGGAGTTTATGAGACACCTGGAGGTACAATTCTTCTCCATGCACATCGTCAAATAGAAACGCTTACCATGGATCGGGATTTAATGCATTTGCGAGACTCCTTAGTTCCACGCTATGCAGAGCTCATTTACTATGGTTTTTGGTTTGCTCCTGAAAGAGAAGCACTTCAGGCATTGATCGATCAAAGTCAGGAAACAGTATCAGGAACCGTTCGCCTCAAACTCTACAAAGGAAATGTCACTACTGTAGGACGAAAATCAGCCCTATCTCTGTACGATGAAGGAATTGCTTCAATGGATGATGATGTAAGCGATTACCAACCCGAAGATGCAGGTGGATTTATTCGCTTAAATGCATTGCGCCTAAAGGAAAGAAATCGAAAGCAAGGCTACAAAGGATAGTACATTATATAAAATGCGCCTGCTCGTTATTGATAATTATGATTCCTTTACCTATAATTTGGTTCAGTATTTTGGTGAACTAGGTGCCAGTGCAGAAGTATTTCGTAACGATGCAATTTCTGTAGACGATATTAATCCAGAAAAATATCGGGGAATTGTTATCTCTCCTGGTCCATGCGATCCAGATCGAGCAGGTATCAGTCTGGCTGTTATTGAAAAGTTCAAAGGTATCAAGCCAATATTTGGGGTCTGCCTCGGTCATCAATGCCTTGGACAAGCTTTTGGGGGCAAAGTTGTACGTGCAAGTAGATTGATGCATGGAAAGACATCAGCAGTACAGCATTACGATCAAAATTTATTTAAGGGATTACCTAATCCCCTGACTGCGACTCGATATCACTCTTTAATAGTGGATCAATCAACCCTACCAAAAACCTTAAAAATAACTGCAAAAACGAAAGAAGGTGAAATCATGGGACTTGAACATATGAGCCTGCCCATTTGGGGGGTGCAGTTTCATCCTGAATCTTTAGCCACAGAAAAAGGAATTATGATCTTGAAGAACTTCTTAAATCTCTGTTAAAAGATTATCGTGTGTGTGGAAAGTGGAATCGTTAATCATTAATGCATTGTCCTAAGTGCTCTTCGGATGACTTGAAAGTCCTTGATACAAGGGCAGGAAAGGTTGCGTCGACTCGCAGAAGGAGGGAATGCCAAGACTGTGGGCATCGCTTCTCAACTATAGAAGAAATCCTTAGAGAAGATCTGGTTGTAGTTAAAAGAGATGGAAGAAGGGAAAGCTTCGATCGCACTAAGTTGGCCACCGGATTGAGGCGTGCAATTTCAAAGCGTCCAATTGATGCTGAACAAATTAATGGTTTGCTTTCAAAAACTCTGCGTCAAATTGAAAATGAATTCGACAGCGAAGTACCAAGCCGAGCAATTGCTGATGCAATTATGCTTAGGCTCCAAAAAGTAGATGGAGTAGCTTGGCTTAGGTATGCAAGTTTTTATGAGGATTTCATGGGGATATCTCGATTTGTCGAGGAATTAGTTAACTTGGGTGTTGGTAAAAAGGGTGACAAAAACGGCGGCTAAAAAAGACGATTATACAAGACTACAGAACCTAAACGCGTTGTTTTCAGTTATTGGAAGCAAATCAACGCGTGAGGAGACTTTGCAGTTACAAAGAACGCTCTCTTTCTTGCGAGACAATGATGAGCAGCGACAAATGCCTGTGCAATCCTTTGAGCATTGTATTGAGCAAGTCGTTCGTTTTCATTTTCCAAACAAAAGAAATTTTAATTATACTCATTGGAATGCAAGAGTTTCATCAGTTGATCCCTTATGGGTTCATGCTTCAGTTATAGATTTCGTAAATTCCTTCCACAATAATTATCGAGGTTTGCTTTTGGTTTCTGGATTACGTGAATCCTTGTTAAATGAAAGTAAAAGGTGGACGGTCAAAAAGGAAAAAGCTTACCAAGAACTAAGATCCTTTATTGAAGAACTTGTTTTACATAATGCAAAGCAGGATCAAGATTTATCTGTTTTATTTTTTTAAACTTAAAGCTTAAGCCGCAGATTCAGGATAACTTCCTAAAATTTTAACTAGAGGACATATCTTTTCGAGCTCGGCTAAAACTTCTTTTACTTTTTCATCTTCACAATGACCGATGAAATCAATAAAGAAATAGTAATCCCAAGTCTTTAATCTACTGGGTCGGGATTCAATCTTGCACAAATTAAGATCTCGCTCGGAAAATGATTTTAAAGCACTCTTTAATGCTCCAATTTGATCAGGTAACGATAAAACCAAGCTAGTTCGATACTTGACCTGCTCCCTCTTCGGCAAAGATTTACGAGCAACGACCAAGAAACGGGTTATATTATTTTTACGGTCCTGAATCGCTTCAGCCTGAGCCGGTACTTCATAAATCCTGCCAGCCAACTTACCCGCAATCGCAGCTGAATTCGAATTTGGGATAATGCCCTTCACCGCCTCAGCGGTACTGGTAACAGGAATTAAACGTACATTTGGCAAGTTTCTGCGTAACCATTCCCCACATTGTGCAAGAGCTTGATCCTTCGAACGAACTTCATCGATCTTATCCAAAGAAGAATAACTAAATAAAGCATGCTCAACTTTCAAAAAAACTTGAGCCACAATCGTGAGTTCAGTTTCAACTAAAAGGTCAAGAGAACGGTTAACTGCACCTTCAGTTGAATTTTCAATTGGTACAACTCCATAGTCACATTCAGCTCGCTCCACAGCTTGAAAAACATCTGGGATATCATAAAGAGGACGATATTCCAAAATGGAACCAAAATTATTAACTGCCGCCTGATGTGTATAGGTTGCCTCTGGTCCAAGATAGCCAATAATTAATTTCTTCTCGAGTGCTATTGAGGCAGATATAACCTCCCGATAAATAATTCGTAAGGAATCATTGCTTAGAGGACCACGATTTAAATCTCCTAATTTTGCAAAAACTTGTTCCTCTCGAGCGGGATCATAAGGATCAACGCCCAATTCATTTTTTATCTTTCCAATCTCAGCTGCAGCTTGGACACGCTGATTCAGAAGACCGACAATTTGCGAGTCGACCCCATCAATTTCGTCTCTCAGAGACTCTAAATTTTGGTTTATCAAAAAAAGGTTGTTGCGAATCAAGAAGATATTGGTTGTTTTCGCAACTCCTTATCTAACTTGATTCCAAATGAAATCAAACCATAATCTTTTAAGATGAATTCATGCAACCGTAACTTTTCTTCCATCGTAGTTGATGGAAATGATCGCGCTCCCAATCGTTCCATGCTCCGAGCGGTCGGATTCGAAGATGAAGACTTCGAAAAACCACAAGTGGCCGTATGTTCGGCATGGAGTATGGTAACTCCATGCAATTCTCACCTAGACGAGTTAGGGAAGGCCTCAGTGGAAGGGGTTGACCATGCTGGTGGCAAAGCAGTTCCATTTGGTACAATTACAGTCTCAGATGGTATCAGTATGGGTACTCCTGGAATGCGATATTCCCTAGTCTCCAGAGAAGTGATCGCTGATTCAATCGAAACGGTAGTCGGGGCAGAAGGAATGGATGGTTTGGTCGCTATTGGAGGCTGCGATAAAAACATGCCTGCATGTGTCATGGCACTAGCCAGACTTAATCGTCCTGGTATTTTTGTTTATGGAGGAACTATTTTGCCGGGTTTACATAAAGAGAAGAATCTTGATATCGTATCCGTTTTCGAAGCGGTCGGATCACATGCCGGGGGAGTGATTGACAAGGAAGAATTAACTGAAATTGAAAAAAAAGCGATCCCTGGACCTGGTTCCTGCGGTGGGATGTACACAGCAAATACGATGTCATCGGCGATAGAGGCACTAGGTATGAGTTTACCAGACAGTTCTGCCCAACTAGCGGTTTCTGATGATAAAAGACTCGACGCACGGGATGCTGGGGCAGCTGTTGTAAATTTAATAGAAAAGGATATCAAGCCTCGGGATATCATGACCCGAAAGGCATTTGAGAATGCGATTACCGTGGTTATCACATTAGGTGGTTCAACAAATGCAGTCCTCCATTTACTTGCAATGGCTCACACCGCAGATGTGGGATTGGATCTTGATGATTTCACTGAAATTGGAAAGCGGGTTCCAGTACTTTGCGACCTTAAACCAAGTGGTAAGTATAATATGTCCCACTTCGTTCGAGTTGGTGGATTACGGCCACTACTCAAGACTCTTTTGGATGAAGGGCTTCTTCATGGTGATTGTATAACAGTAACCGGAAAAACCCTCGCTGAAAATGTCTCTGACGCCACACCATACGCTCCCTACCCCAGCGGGCAAGACCTTGTACGTCCATTCGATAACCCCATAAAAAAAGATAGTCACCTTAGAATTTTATACGGGAACCTAGCACCCAATGGGGCTGTAGCCAAGATTACCGGAAAGGAAGGTCTAAAGTTCACGGGTAAAGCTATTGTTTTTGAATCTGAGGAAGCATCACTGCGGGGAATTCTTGAAGGTGAAGTAAAAGCAGGACATGTAATTGTAATACGAAACGAGGGACCTGTCGGTGGACCAGGTATGAGAGAAATGCTTTCTCCTACTTCAGCAATTATGGGTAAAGGGTTGGGAAAAGATGTTGCCCTTATTACGGATGGTCGGTTTTCAGGAGGAAGTCACGGATTTGTGGTTGGCCATGTAACTCCAGAAGCGGCTACAGGGGGTCCAATTGGCTTATTAAAAAACGATGACATCATTACGATTGATGCGGAAAAAAATGAACTTTCCCTGGATTTACCTGAAGAAGAAATCACCAGAAGAAAAAATGAGTGGACAAAACCGCCTCCCAAAGAAAAACGTGGCGTTCTTGCAAAGTATGCAAAACTCGTAAGTTCAGCATCGCTTGGAGCCATAACAGATAAATTTTAATCAGCCATGAATAAAGACCTATACCTATCCTTTGAAAGTGCTCAGTTCTGGGCGGATTTTTCTCTTGTCGATTTCCCCGATAGTTACCTGGATTCTATGAATCAACCGATTACGGAGGCTCTTCAAAAAATGGAGGAGCTTGAAAACGGTTCTATTGCCAATCCGGACGAAAATCGAATGGTCGGACACTACTGGTTAAGAACCCCAACATTAGCTCCCAGTAAGGAGCTAACCGACACAATTCAGAAGACTCTTGACCAGCTTAAACAAATTTCCAGGCAAGTGCACGATGGCTCACTTCAATCTCCCTCTGGTCCATTCACCGATCTTTTGGTTGTCGGCATTGGAGGTTCAGCGCTTGGTCCCCAATTTGTAGGGAAAGCGTTGGGGCACCCTCAAAAAGATAAACTTAAAGTTCATTTCTTTGATAATACGGACCCAGATGGAATTGACCTGACACTTTCGGCAATAGGTTCATCCCTTAAATCAACACTTGTCCTTGTAATATCTAAATCCGGTGGTACTCCAGAAACACGAAACGGCATGCTTGAAGCGGAAAATGCTTTTTCCAACTCAGGCTTGAACTTTGCCAAGCACGCAATTGCAATAACAGGTGAAGGCAGTAAGCTTCACAAACATTCACAAGAAAACGGATGGTTGGAATTTTTACCTATGTGGGATTGGGTGGGAGGTCGAACAAGTGAAACTGCCGCAGTAGGCCTTTTACCGGCAGCACTCCAGGGTATTAACATTGATGATCTTTTGACAGGTGCGAGCGAAATGGATCAACTGACCAGGAATTCAGACTACAGGCAGAATCCTGCCGCCATGCTTGCTCTTGCTTGGCATCATTTGACTGATGGAAAAGGATCCAAAGATATGGTTATTCTCCCCTACAAGGATAGACTCGAATTATTTGCTAAATACTTACAGCAATTGATCATGGAATCTTTGGGAAAAGAAAAAGATTTAGATGGCAATACCGTTCATCAAGGAATTTCAGTTTATGGCAACAAGGGTTCTACGGATCAACATGCCTATGTTCAACAGTTACGTGAAGGTGTACCCAATTTTTTTGCTACTTTTATCGAAGTATTGAAACATCGGAATGGGGATTCCATTAAAGTGGATGAGAAAGGTATGGACTCGGGCGATTACCTTCACGGTTTCTTTTTGGGTACTCGGGATGCTCTCTATGAAAAAGACCGAAAATCCATTACCCTGACTATCCTTGAAGTCACCCCATATACAGTGGGTGGGTTAATCGCACTTTTTGAAAGAGCAGTTGGCTTATATGCATCGCTCGTCGGTATAAACGCTT
>CBFHYW010000014.1:0-26936 GCA_965660135.1 Opitutales bacterium | reverse complement strand
TGCATTAATTATTAATATTATCCTGAAAGGTCTGAAAGGCGAAATTACTGTTAAAGGAGAGAAGTATGGAACAACAGCAGCAGTAAACATGGCCGCCGTACCAATTGATGATCGTGAAATTGCTAATGTTACAACTTATGTAAGGCAAGCTTGGGGGAATGATTCTTCCGAAGTTACTGAAGATGAAGTTGCTCGAGTTAGAAGTGAATCAGCCGGTCAAATTGACCAATGGGTAGGTGAGACCTTACATTCATTATACCTTCAGGACTCTACTAAAAAATAAATACTTCTACTTTTTGAACTCAATTCAATTCTGATTGAGTATTAGTAAGTATCATTCATAATCCAACTCTTGAGGATTATAATATTTAGTTTTGGTTTATTGTGTTATTGTATTTCATCTATTGAAAACTTTGGTAAAATATCTTCCAAGGAAGATATTGAATTTTATTTTCCATCATTGAGTAAAATAATTGAAAACATTGGTGAAGATGCCCCCTCCATTAAGATCGGAAAAGAGAATGTAAATGAAGCTGGTTTTAATCGTTTAATTGCTGATTCAGCACAAGGCACTTCGGTAAATATAAATATAAGTGGACAATCTATTCACGAGAATAGACCAAATCAGGATTATTATCAAAGTTACCGAACAGTAGGGTCAATCTTTGCAAAAAAACCACTTTTCCATTGGGGTGCATTAAGAGCCAAAAGCAGAATTGCTCAACTAT
The DNA here is from genome assembly GCA_965660135.1 of Opitutales bacterium. Lineage (GTDB taxonomy): Bacteria > Verrucomicrobiota > Verrucomicrobiia > Opitutales > Seribacteraceae > Seribacter. Next base: position 26,208 of record CBFHYW010000014.1, on the reverse strand, counting down.
CAGAGGAAAATACCATTAGGTTTAATGAATCCGCCAAATTATCTTTTCTGATTAAAGTTAAATCTGAATTTATGGATATTGTATCCAACAAATATCAATTGGATTTAGCGAGAGAACAATTGAACTTATATACAGCTAACGAAGATAGTATTAAAAAACAAAAGGAATTAGGCTTTGTAACTGATTTGCAGGTTGAAGATGCTAAAATTGTTAAATTAAGGCAATCAATACTAATTGCGGAACTTGAGCGCAAACTAGAAGTTGGAATATCAAATTTTGTTTTTGATGTGGGATATGATGAGCAGATCGACTTTGGAATCTCTAAAGATTTTGAATTCTTTTACCTAAACCATCAGTTTAGCCCAGAAAATAAAAACATCCTAGGACATATTACCAATGATAAAATCGAACAGTTAAAAATTCAGATCGAGACCGAAAAAGAAAACCTTAAAATTGCAAATGCTGCGAGAAAACCTAAACTAAATTTGATTGGTGGATTTTTCCAAGATCAAATTGATCTGCCAGACTCCACCGATCCGGTGAGAAGAAACAATTTCCTGTTAGGAGTTGAAGCCAATTGGGCAATATGGGATTCATCTCTTAGTAAAGGTCAGAAACTATTAGCATTAGCCAAGAAACGTAAGTTTAATCTGCAACTGGAAAACAGTATTCGTAAACTCCGTCTGGAAACAGAAAGTTTACATTCACAAATTGAAAATTTAACAAAACAAATTGATGCTTCCCGGAAGTTACTTACTTCCTCAATCAACCGTTTTGAAAAAAGTAAAATCGAATTTGAAGCGAAAAGAATTACCTCGCAAAATTATCTGTCTTCGAGATTAAGCCTTGCTCAAACAAAACTTATTTTAATCCAAACGATATTTAGTTATTTTAAAGTGAAGGATTTATATGAAATGCATTTAAATTACCCAAAATGAAATTTTATAAATTATTTATTTTTTTAATGATATTGAGTTGTGGATTTGCATTATATTTCTTTTTTATTGGTAAGGGGAGTGATGTTGTTTGCACTAAACTAAAAGTTGGTACGATTAGAGATACCGTATCTGGCAATGTTCAAGTTCTTGCTAACAAAACATACAATATAAAGTCTCAAATCCAAGGAGTCGTCTCTTTTGCCGCAGTCTCTCCATTAGGTAAACCTATATTTGTGGAACAAAATCAAAGCATCTTTCAATTCGAAATTACTGACTTGAATCGTAGTTTAAAACAAGCACTGATAGCAAAAGAACACCTTTTACAAAGAATCGAAAAGGGATCGTCTATTGCTCTTCAATTAGAAATTGAAGAAGAAGATCTCAAATCCCTTACAATTCTTTATAAATCTGACAAAATTCCCCTTGTCGATTTAAACAGAAAAAGAAATCTTGTTAATCGGCTACGAACACAGTTCGAACATGAAAAGGTTTCTCACAACGAGGCTATTCTAAACCATAATTTGAATATTGAGAGTCTTGAGTCTCGGATTAATAAAATGACAATTAAAAGTCCAATCAAAGGACAATTAATCTCATCACATGCAGGTAATGGTGATATGATTTTCCCCGGGCATCATTTAGCCGTCATTATTTCTAAAAATCGACTTATTGAGGCATCTTTAAATGAAGAAGACTTTTCTGATATTAAAGAAGGTTTACCCGCAGGTGTTACACTCTTTTCCCTAGGAAAAATTATTTATGACGCCAATGTTTCACGTATTTCTTCGACCGTTAACCCATCAACTGGTCGAAGAATTGCATACCTTGAAATAAAAGACAAATCAGTACCCCTTCCCCCTGGATCATCCGGTCGGGTTGAAATTATAAAAAGTATAAGGGAAGATCGGTTATTACTCCCACGTAAAGCTTTAATAGGAAATTCTGTATTTATTGTTAAAGATGGACGGGCTAAAATTAAGGATGTGAAGATTGGGGCACAGAATTTGGAAATGGTTGAAATTAAAGATGGGCTAAACACCGATGATATTATCGTTATTGAAACTCCGCATACCTTACATGACGGAGAACGAGTAAAACCCGTACTTATTAAAAATAATTAATTTCTTGTGAGTGTTTCCCTTCAACTTGCCCTACGGTATGTTTTTTCTCGCAGAAGGGCGATGGCCATGAGTTTGGTAGGGATTGTTTTTGGAATTTCTTTTTTTATTGTTACACAAGCTCAAACATCGGGATTTCAAGTCTTTTTTATTAAAACAATTCTTGGTACAAATGGAGCAATACGAATATCCGACCGATTTCAGGATATGGAAGGTACGGTAAGTAAAGTATCCGACGGTAGTGAGATCAAATTTATCTTTAAAAGTAGAAAAGATTCAAGGTATGTGGAGGGAATTGACTATCCACAAAAATTAAGGCAAGCCCTTACGAGTTTTCAATCCGTAACTGGTGCTTCAGAAATCATTGAGGTAAATGGAATCATTGATTCTGAATCCCGTAGCCATTCCGTTCAAATACATGGCTTAAAAATAGAAGACCATATAATGGTTTCAGACATAGAGAACCAACTCCTCCAGGGCTCGATTGAAATTTTTAAAACTAATCCAATGGGAATATTGATTGGAAATCGTATTGCTGAACGATTGCGCTTACAAATCGGAGATCGGGTCAACCTAATCGGCGGAATAGAGGATTTCCGACTTCGAGTAGCTGGAATTTTTGAAACTGGCGTGAGTGAAATTGATAAAAAAAGGGTTTATATGCATTTGCCAGCTGTACGGTCCTTTTCAGGCAAGAGGTTTGGCGGCTCAGTGTTTCAGCTTGGATTGTCAAATCCGGATACTGCACCGGAAATTGCCTCTCAAATCCAACAAACATTTGGACATAGAACGGTCAGTTGGCAAGAGCGTGAAAAGGTTTGGCTAGATGTTTTTAAAGTCCTGAGAATTTCCTCTGCTATCACAGTTTCGAGCATTTTATTACTTTCTGGACTAGGTATGTTTAATGTGTTTGCCATTATGGTCATCGAAAAAACCAGAGACATTGCTATTTTGCGTTCTATGGGTTTTACCCCAAGGGATGTGTCCGCAATTTTCCTCTGGCAAGGAGGGATTGTCTTAACTGCTGGAATTATAATTGGCTCTGCGGTTGGTTTCCTTTCTACTTACGGGATTTCCAAGATCCCTCTTCGTATTCGTGGGGTCTTCACTGCGGATAATTTCGTAGTGAATTGGGATATCAATCACTATATTTGGGCCATTGTGATCGCTACAATTTTTGTTTCGGTGGCCAGTTGGATTCCTGCCCGTCGTGCCGCCAAGGTTGAACCTGCGAAAATCATTCGGGAAACAATTTGATGAATACTAAGGACTCAAATAGCCCACTGATTCGGGTTAGCGACCTCGAACATTCATTTATCGAGGGCGAGGGGAAGGTATATGCACTAAGGGGCGTCTCTTTTAGCGCTAGGGTAGGAGAAGTAACCGCAATTGTCGGGCCTTCAGGTTGTGGAAAAAGTACTTTGCTTTATCTGCTTGGACTTTTGGATCGACCAGATCGTGGAGAGATTTATTTGGAAGATGAATCCCTAGCTCAAGCGAGCGATGAATCCCGTACCGCTTTGCGTAACAAAAAGATCGGTTTCGTATTTCAGTTCCATTTCCTAATCAAGGAGTTGACGGTCTGCGAAAATGTTGCACTACCTCTTCGAAAGGCTGGTGTCTCAGAAAAAGATTCCTGGAAAAGAGCTAAAGAAGTGATTTCAAGACTCGGATTGGGTGATAAATGCGACCGATTTGCCAATAAGCTTTCCGGAGGCGAGCAGCAACGTGTTGCCATTGCTCGGGCATTGGTCCATTCCCCTGATCTCTTATTAGCAGATGAACCAACTGGGAATTTAGATAGTACCAATTCAGAAAAAGTGTTTGAACTCCTTCTTCAATTTGCCCGCGAGGAAAGAATTGCGGTAATTCTCGTCACTCATAACCCCGAACTTGCCAAGAAATGTAATCGAACCCTCAGGATGGTGGATGGTTTGATGGTAGATGATTAAACCAAGCCATTTACTAACCAAGTAAATTAACTTTCACTTAATCCCACGGGAGACTCGAATCACTTCATATGCTTGATTGACACGCGCAAGTTGGTCATTGGCAAATTCGATAAACTCATTGGGTAAATTCTTACTGCTTAGCTTATCTGGGTGAAAGTCTGCAGCTTTGGCTCGATAGGTTTTCTTAAGCTCTGACTCGGTACAGTCACCGGGTAAACCTAACGCAGCATAAGCTTCATCTAAAGAAAGTTTATCCGTTGATGGATCATGTTGGGGTGGGGCATACCCACCACGAATCCAAGAACGAACTGTACCAGATTGAAGCTTAAGCCGTTCCTCTCCGCGTAAAAGAAAGCGAACCTGTAATTCGTTGAACTTCCCCTCGTTCGAACGAACGATTTCAAAAAGACCGCCTAAGAATGATTGGCCGACGGTGGAGTCGTATCCTATGAGGCGACCTGCCTCTTTGAAGTCATCGTCAACTGATCTTCTACTCACCTTGGCCTTCCGGAAGACATTCTTGGCAAATTCAGTCGTCTTTTCGTCCAGTCCCATGCGTTGCATGAGTGATTCAGTTATCGCAATTTCTCTTGCAGAGATAACACCGTCCGCTTTAGCCACTTTCGCCGCGCAGGAAAAGAAATAGGCAAGATAAAGGATACGGGCTTTACGCTCATCATGAGGAGTGGGATCATCTTCATCGTAAAGATGACCGATAGCCGCACCAGCAATTAAGCCGATCGGGCCGCCAATCATACCCACTCCTGTACCAATTAGTTTTCCCCACCAGTTCATTAAAATTAAATTTTCCTTCCTAGGATCATTTGAACAATCGAAAAATTAGAAATTACAAGCAAAGAAAAAGCCCGTATACACTGAAAGATGTAAAACCAGTTTTAAAAGAGAATTAAGCTTCATTACTTATATGAATTAACAGGACTCTTTAAATGGTCAAATATAGACAAAATATAAATTCAAAATATTCAATTATACTAAAAGGCTAACTACAGATAATATTTATTAATTATTATACCATGTCAGCTTAAACATAATTTTTTCAACACAAAATCATTGCGTTAAAATAGTCCACGGTTGAACAACCTTTAATATGTTTAAGTACGATAGGGGTCGGACGCAGGGCCAACCGGGTTACCCGTGTTGGGAATTACCTGAACACAACGGTCATCCCAAAGTTCAATCATATCCATATCTTTGGCATTAGTAATTTCGAGTTCGGGCAAGCCATGCTTTTGTAACCATTTTCGAATCGGGGGAATAGCTTGTTCTGGATCTTGTGCACGAGCAGTTACTATTTTCACCCGATACCCCATTTCAATCCAAATCTTTAAACGCTTCATCATATTGGGCACAGGTTTACCAATATGCTCGAAACCTTGCCAAGGAACCGCCTCCGCTAATGTCCCATCTAAATCTACCCCGATCCACTGCTTTGACTCGGCATCTTCACCAAATTGCTTCTTATCACTCAAAGGCAGTCCTTTGGTATGAGGAACACGTACAACAAGTTTTTTGCCCGAGAAGGCTTGCATAAGGGAACGAAACATTCTTTATCGATCAATGTGTATCAGGATAATAAATGATTTTTTTTCCGCAAGTCCAATCAACTGAAAATTATGTTAACTCTTGGGAGTAGTATGAATTACATAAGTTTGGAAGGAGTACCCTGGGTTATTTCAGCTTGGATTGGCTTAATTTGCTTTCGACCCTTTGCTACTTTTTTTCATGAATTAGGGCATTTATTTTTTGCACTTATATTTACCAAACAAGAAGTTTTTCTTAGAGTAGGAGACAGTATTAACTCATGGCATGGAAACATAAGTAGAATTTCTTGGGAAATTACTTTAAGGAAAAGTAGTGAGGGATTTACTGGCTACGAGAAGGAGAGTCTGTCCAAAGTCCAACTGATCCTAGTCATCGCGGGTGGACCGTTGGCATCTTTCATTATAACCCTAATCAGTGGCTGGATTATTTTTAACTACAATCTAACAACCTTGAACGAAGTTATTTTAGTGAGTTGGTTTTCTGCAAACGCATTAGTTTTAGTACGCTCAAGCGTTCCTATCAGACTGAAACCTACTACGATGTTTCCAGAAGGGCCACCTAGTGACGGGCTGGAGTTAAAGAGAATTCTATTTAAAAAGGAAAGGGGCAAATTAGGATAAACCTTCATTTTGTTGATCGTAAAGAGTACGATATAATTCGCATTCTTCATATACTTTGTCATGAGAACCATCAGCAATGATTCTTCCCTTATTCATTACAAGAATTCGCGTAGCCAGTCGTAATGAGCTAAAGCGATGAGTACTAAGTAATGTGGTTTTTCCCTTGATGAGGTTTGCCATCGCCTCATGAATTTTTTCTTCATTTTCCGCATCTAAAGCCGAAGTCGCTTCATCTAAAACCAAAAGGGGAGAGTTTTTGTAAAATGCACGTGCTAAGGCAAGGCGTTGAAGTTGTCCGCCAGATAAACGATTTCCTTTCTCCCCAAGCCTTTCTTGATATCCATCCTCAAATTCGTTTACAAATTCGTCAGCATAAGCAGACTTACAGACCTCCTGAATCGTAGATTGCGTATATATTGAATGTCCGAGCTTGATATTTTTCTCTACATCAACATCGAATAAAAACGGTTTCTGGGGAACTAGAGCAACCGCTTCTCGCACCTCATTGAGATAAAGATTACGTAAATCTATTCCGTCTAATAAAACTGAACCCTTCACTGGATCATGAAATCGTGGGAGCAATCCAGCCAAAGTAGTTTTACCACCTCCACTTGGTCCAACTAAGGCCACCACTTCTCCGGCAGATATTTTCAAATTGATATCAACTAAGGCAGGGATTGAATTTTGCTCGTCTTCACGGTTAGTGTAAGAAAATGAAACTCCTTTGAATTCAAGATCGCCTTTCACTTTATCTAATTTCATCGGATGATCGGAATTAGAAATAGTTTCCTCTCCACCTATAATATCCTCGAGACGATTTAATGAAGCCAGAGCCTGCTTAATTGAATTGTGGATACCGCCTAATTTTTTTATTGGCTCGTAGGACATGTATAGTGCAACAATTACTGGAACGACAGCATCTAATTGAATTGATTGTCGCGCTGCCTGAAAGATTGCGGCAGAGATACCAACTGCTGTGATAATCTCAATAATAGGGGTAAGCATATTCGAGTATTTAATTACTTTCATCCGTGCATTGATGAAGTTTTCTGATACCCCCGAGAATCGATCGATCTCTCTCTGCTCCAAATTATATGCTCGAACCTCCTTATAGGCACCTAGATTCTCGCTTAGAACTGAAGTTAAGTCACCGGCTTTTTCCTGCATACTTAGAGCTTTATTCATTAGTATTTCTCCAATCCGGCGAATTGGAAAAACACATACAGGAATGACAACCAGGCAAAGAAGTACAAATGCCATGCCTTCTCTTTGTATGGCCATTACGATCAAAGCTGTGATAGCACCAATAAAAGTAAGGGGTTGCTTGATTAAGTCGTTGCTCACTTGGATTACAGCGACCTGGAGTTGACCAGTGTCAGATATTACACGACTCAGAAGGTCACCTTCTTGGTTACGATGGAAAAAAGAGATTGGGAGCCTCTGAATTTTTGAAAAAACTTGAGCTCTAATTAATTCAAGAACCCTGATGCCACAATAATTAATAAAATAGGTATTAAAATATCCACTTACCCCACGAATAAGGAATACAAATGGGAACCAAGTAATATACTGTATCAACTGCCAAGTCCCAAGGGCTGGCCCTGAATTATCGCTTGGAAATATCTTTGGAAAAACCTGATCTATCATGAAAGGCAATCCAAAGCCGCTCGCAATCCCGTACATTGCTCCACATGCCAGGGCAATAATAAAAGGTAACCAGTAAGGTCTTAAGAGGAGAAAATATGGAAAAAGCTTTTTCAAAAGGGGGACTATTTAGATACCAAAGCTTTCTCTATCTTCATGCGACCACATACTTTCGCCTGATCCCTAAGATAATGAGTGCATTCTGTGGTCACTTTAGCTAATTCCCAGGGTTTCATTCGCCAAGTCCAGTTGCCAAACGGGTAACCTGGTTCATTTAGTCGAGCTTCAGAACCCAGGCTAAGTAAGTCCTGCATGGGAATAATCACTAATTGTGCAGTCGTTCGGTATGCCATTCTTAGCATATCCCATGATGGAAAATCTCCAGGAATATTAAAGTAAGTCCTGAAGTTTCCTCGCACTTCTTCTTTGCAAGAATGATACCAACCACATGTTGTATCATTGTCATGGGTCCCAGTATAGAGAACCAGGTCTGGTGTCAGGTTATGTGGGAGGTATAAGTTTTCTGGATCACCGTCAAAAGCAAACTGCAAAACTGCCATACCAGGTAATCCGGCGTCGTGACGAAGCTTCCTGACTCCGTTAGTGATTAGCCCAAGATCTTCAGCCAAGAAGGGTAGGGTCGGAAAGCGCTTTTGAGCGACATTCCAAAAATCTACCCCTGGTCCTTCTTTCCAGTTTCCTAATTTAGCGTCGGAAGTTTCAACTGGAATACTCCAAAAGTCGTGAAACCCCCGAAAATGATCTATTCGGACTACATCAAAAAGTTTTAATTGAGAATCTAATCTTCGCATCCACCATTCATAGTTATCAGCCTGATGAGCCTCCCAATTATAGAGTGGATTGCCCCAATATTGTCCATCTGAATTAAAATAATCAGGCGGAACTCCTGCCACATGAGAGAATTGCCTCGTCTCTGGATCTATTTGAAAAAGTTCTGGTCTCTCCCATACATCAGAAGAATCTGGAGCCACATAAATAGGTAAGTCCCCAATGATTTGTATACCTTTTTCATTGGCATAGGTCCGAAGTTCTTTCCATTGGCTAAAAAAAATAAATTGAAGAAAAACATGCAAATTGAATGTATTTAACTGATTAGATGAAAATTGATCCTTCAAATTTACTCTGTAGTTAATATCTTCACCTTGCCATTGCCACCAAGGACTATTTTTGAATTCTTTTTTAAGGGTTTGATAACTGCAGTAGGGATTGAGCCAATCTTCATTAGTATCGAAAAAGTCTTTAATTTTACCATACTTCTCTTCAATTGGTTTTTTATTTTTTTCAAAATTAAAGTGTGCTTGCTTAGCTACTTCAAAAAAGTTGCGGTAAAGTTCCCCGTAATTAATTTCATTCTCAGGATGAGAGATTAACGGAACGAGCGTACCTTCATCTATAACTCCAAGTTCGAGAAGCGGTTGCCAATCGATCAGATAGGGATTACCAGCGGAGGAAGAAAACACTTGGTAGGGAGAATCGCCATACCCAGTTGGTCCGACCGGACAGGTTTGCCAAAAAAGAAAACCAGCTTCTTGAAGAAAATCTACGAATTCTCTGGACGATAATCCTAAATTACCAATCCCAAATTTACCAGGCAACGATGTAACATGAAGAAGTACTCCACATGAACGGGAATTCAACCAACTAGGCAATTCTTCACAAAGTGACATAAAACAAAGAATTAGACATAATGCATATTGTGCGAAAAAGCATAGAGAGTATCCTGGGTCTTAAGTTAATTAGAAAAGCCCCATCTTTTGGTAAATGGATAATAGACAACGAAAGCACGACCAATAATTTCGTTCTCAGGAACAAACCCCCAAGCTCTTCCATCTAAACTATCTGTTGAATTATCTCCCATCGCGAAATAAGCATTTAGACCAGTGGAGTTATCAGGATCCTTTTTTCGAGGAACAATAAGGATTTCTTGATTAGTGAGCAGCCCTTCAGCTCGATAACCAGGATATTTGGATGGGTTTGGAGAATTTGGATCTATAGCCAGGTTTTCCGTTCTCTTATTATTTTCTGCAAATGCAATTTTCCCAGAAATTGGTTTATCATTTCTATACAGAACTCCTGGCGTGCCCTTACGAACATCAGTTCCATTGGTAAAGATGTTTTCAGGAACTTTAATCATCAAGCGGTCTCCTGGTTCTCCAACTAATCTCTTAATATAATACTTGTCTTCGCCAATAAAGTTTCGCACTGGTGTTCCGATCTTTCTATTGAATTCATCAATTGATCCAGTACGAAAAACTGCAGGGTCTCCGACACTGGGTTTAACAAAATTGTAAGTCATTCGGTCAACGAATAATGCATCGCCAAGCAAAATATCAAACGCGATGGCAATATCTCCTGCTTTGTAAGCTTTATCAGATAGTTTCAAGCGGCTTCCAGTAAAACCCTGATCCTGGGAGACGATAAGTGGTAAATCTCTCAAGTTTTCGATCCCTGCAAACTTTTGTGCAATTAAAGTATCAAAATCAAATTCAGCAGGAACCTGCAATACATGCTCTTTTCCGCCTACTTCAAAAACATACTCTTTAACACTGTTGGGAATAATAAAAAAGCGACCATCTGGAAATGTAGCCTGTGCAGGTCTGAAACTACCGCCATTTTGAAGCACAAGATAAAGACTGCCTGCACTTTCTAATTCTAAGCGATAATGTGATGCCCCTAACAACATCTTATCCATTCCCCTTTCAATTAAATTGGGTACATCTTCATTTTCTTGATATAAATTTGGTTGCATACCAAAAAATGAAGGGTACATCGAATTTGTCGGGATGATAAAGGGCTGTAAGAAAAAACTTCTAATTCCAATTACAACAATTGCGGCAACCATAAGCATCTCTACATTTTCAACCCAGCCTTTTTTATGATAAAACAAACCGCCAGAGTCCTTGAGTGCCTTATCCAAATTCTCGGCTTTCTCTTCTAGTTTACCTATAAAAACAGGCTTTTGCTTTAAAGTTTCTTGAAGTTCATTAATTGAAGACTCTAAACTTATTACCTGTTCACTATTCAGAATATCCCTGCGGTATGCTAAAGCTTTTTCACCTAAACGGAGAATTTCCTTGGCTCCTTTTTTCTGAGATCGACTCGCTTTTTTTTCTTCGTTCATTAATTTCTTTAAGTTGAACTTTTAAGGATTTGAATAAACGCTTCTTGAGGAATATTTACATTCCCTATCTGCTTCATTCTCTTTTTTCCCTCTTTTTGTTTTTCTAATAGTTTTCTCTTTCGAGAAATATCTCCACCATAACATTTTGCTGTAACATCTTTCCTCATTGCACTAATCGTTTCACGAGCGATTACCTTGCCTCCAACCGATGCTTGCAATGCAATCTTAAAAAGTTGACGTGGAAGAATATCCTTAAGTTTTGAGCAAAGTACCCTACCCCGGTTTTCTGCCTTATCTTTATGCACAATCGTAGAAAAAGCATCTACAGGCTCTGCATTAACCAAAATCTCCATTCGAACAAGAGAAGATTCAATATATTCCGCCATATCATAATCCATTGAACCATACCCATGAGTAACACTTTTAAGGCGATCATTAAAATCTACTAAAATTTCATTCAATGGAAGATGGCAGGTCATCATAACCCTTGTTTCGTCAATAGTCTCTGTATCACTACAGGTCCCTCTTTTCTCTGTTACAAGTGCAAGCAAATCGCCAATACAATGGTTAGGTGCATGAATACGGGCAAGAATGGTTGGTTCTTCAATTTTGAGAATTTCAGTCGTATCGGGTAGTTCCAGAGGGTTATCAACTTCCAGGATTTCTCCTGCAGTTAAGTGAACTTTATAAATGACACTCGGATAAGTGGAAATAAGGTCAATATCGTACTCTCGACGAAGCCTCTCTTGTATAATTTCCATATGAAGCAGTCCAAGGAAACCACACCTAAATCCAAATCCTAAAGCAACAGATGTTTCAGATTGAAAAGTAAATGCAGCATCATTTAAACGAAGTTTGCCTACACTCTTTTTTAACTTTTCATAATCTGATGTATCTAATGGATAAAGACCGCTAAAAACCATAGGTCGCACATCTTTGTAACCAGGCAGCATCTTTGTGGCAGGCGACTCGGAAAGCGTAATGGTATCCCCAATCTTAATCTCTGCAACATCGCGAATCCCTGTTACAATATAACCAACTTCTCCAACACCTAAAGTTTTCATAGGAACCGGTTGGGGGCAAAACTTACCAATCTCCTTAATTGGAGTCTTCCTCTTGTCACTCATTAAAAGCAAGTTCGCGTTTTTAGTAAAACAGCCAGAGAAAACTCGCACATAACAAATTACGCCTTTAAAGGAATCAAATTGGTTATCAAAAACTAATGCTCGAGGTTGAGGGTAGTCTGTCCAACGCGGTTGGGGTAAGCGTTCGACCACGGCTTCAAGTATCTCCTCAACTCCAATCCCCGATTTGCCGCTTGCCAAAATTGCTTCCTCTGCGGGAATTGCCAAAATATCTTCTATTTGCTTAGATACTCTCTCAACATCTGCACTAGGTAGATCCACTTTATTGATCACCGGTATGATTGTTAAACCCTGTGCATCCGCTAATTGTGCATTCGCAAGAGTTTGAGCCTCAACCCCCTGAGACGCATCGACTAATAACAAAGCACCTTCACAGGCTGCTAAACTCCTAGAGACTTCATAAGAAAAATCCACATGTCCGGGTGTATCGATTAAATTAAACAGATAATCACTTCCGTCTTTATACCTGTAGTTCATGGAAACAGGATGGCACTTAATTGTTATGCCTCTTTCCCGCTCAAGATCCATTGAGTCGAGCAGTTGTTCCTTCATTTCTCGTGCAACTACCGTTTGGGTACTTTCAAGAAGCCGATCAGACAAGGTAGTCTTGCCATGATCGACATGCGCTATGATACAAAAATTACGAATCCTTTGAGTTTCCACCATTAAAAAGTTGACCACTGAAAAATTCCCCTTGAAAAAGAACATGTGTAAAAGAGGGAATAATCCTTTCTCGCATATTTATTTCAAATGGACAAGAAACTACTTCACGGAGCACATACTGCTCTTATAACACCTATGAAAGATGGGGCGGTATCCTATGCCGACCTAGAATCTCTAGTAAACGCCCAATTATCTTCGGGAATATCAGGGCTCGTACCTTGTGGAACCACAGGGGAGTCCCCTACTCTATCTGGTGAGGAACATCTTCAGGTAATAAAAGCCACGGTCGAGATCGTAGATAAAAAAATTCCCGTAATTGCCGGAACGGGTGCAAATTCAACGCAAGAGGCACTTGAGTTAACCAAAAAAGCAGATCAAGCTGGTGCCGATGCATTCCTTTTGGTTGCTCCGTATTATAATAAACCTAGCCAAGAAGGCCTTTTTGCACATTTTAGTGCCCTCGCTGAATGCACTGAAAAGCCAATTGTTCTTTATTCTATTCCATCCCGTTGTGGTATTGAAATTTCCACTTTGACTGTTGCCAGGTTATATGAAAAACATTCCAATATTTGTGCTTTAAAAGAAGCTGGTGGTCGGTCATCAAAGGTTTCCGAAACTGCTTGTGCGGTTGATGAAAACTTTGTCATTTTGTCTGGAGATGATGGACTAACACTTCCATTTATGGCTTGCGGAGCCAAGGGGGTAATTAGTGTTGCCTCAAATATCATTCCCTCAACTGTTGCGGAACTAGTTAACCTAGCTTTGCAAGAAAACTATTTTAAAGCACGTGAATTACATCTTGAATACTTCCAGTTCTTTTCTGATATATTTATCGAGCCAAATCCAGTTCCCATCAAAACACTGCTCAACTGTAAAGGAATCATTGAATCTGCTGAGGTAAGGCTTCCACTAACGCCTCCCTCTGCGAATAACTTATTATTATTACAGAAGATGGCTCAAAATTTAAATATCTAAACAATATGAGTCTGAAAATTTTATTAAGCGGCGCAAGAGGCCGAATGGGAAAAGCAATTCATTCAATTGCATCCGAACATGACTGTGAAATTAGTTTCCCGGTTGATCTTGGGGACAATCCAGAAGAAGGAATTGAAGACTGCGATGTGGTCATTGATTTTTCCCTTCGAGATGCGACTCGCTCACTTGCCATGTTGGCAAAAAAATATAATAAGCCAATGGTTATTGGGACCACAGGACATGAAAAAGATGACCGAACTACAATTGAAGAACTATCTAGTTCAATTCCGATGGTTTGGGCTGGAAATTTCTCAACAGGAGTTAATCTTTTGTTTTTTCTTACTCAACAAGCAGCAAAAGTATTGGATTTGAATTCCGGATTTGATCCAGAAGTAATTGAAATGCATCATAGGCTAAAAAAAGATGCACCCAGTGGAACGGCAGATCGCCTACTTGAAATCCTAAAGGATTCGAGAAATGCAAACGAACAAGATATTTCTCATGGTCGAGAGGGAATGCCCGGAGAGAGAAAGGCCAGTGAAATTGGGTCTCATGCCCTAAGAGGTGGAGATGTTGTAGGCGAACATACTGTCATGTTTGCTGGCATAGGAGAAAGAATTGAACTAACCCATCGGGCAACGGACCGAATAATTTTTGCTGCGGGTGCACTAAAAGCAGCTAAATGGGTTACCAAACAACCACCAAAGCTCTATTCAATGCAAGATGTTCTTGGTTTAACCGCATAATCTGATGATCGCATTTATAGAAGGAGATTTAATCGAATGCCAACTCAACATGGCAGTAATTCAAATTGGTGGAATTGGCTATGAAGTGAATATTCCACTTACCACTTCTGAAAAACTTCCCGCCTTGGGTAAGGAGATCAAATTATACACTCAAGCGACCTACAAAGAAGACTCTCAAACCCTCTATGGATTTATTGATCGGGAATCTCGAGATTTTTTCCGCATGATAGTGAATAAGGTCTCTGGCATTGGTCCTCGAATTGCCTTAAATTTACTTGGCTCACTTTCATTACCCATGCTTAAAACATCCATTGCAAATGGAGATATTGGTATGTTATCTAAAGCTCAAGGCCTGGGGAAAAAGACAGCCGAGCGCATTGTGGTTGAACTTAAAGACAAAGTTTTGCCAAAGGCGATAAGTGCGCCTCTCCCTTCAACCCCTGGAACTAGTACTGGAGAAGGCCAAGACAAAACAGCTGAAGATATAGGCTTTATCGCCTACCATGACGCAGTCTCTGCCCTACTCACTCTCGGCTATAAAGCGACCGATGCTGATCAAGCAATCCGAAAAGCATCCGATGAAATGGGTAAGAACGCATCTACAGAAGAACTGATTCGCAAAGCACTGGGAAGATAATTTAAGTTATAATGCAGTTTGTTGAGAAATATAATTACTAAGATAGGCAATTGCATTTTCAATCGAAAATTGCAGCGAATTACCGCATGCAATATAATAGGCAATAGCACTTGCTAAGCGACACCCAGTTCCACGGACTTCAGTACCATTCGGGATTCGCTCATGCACGAAACTCTTTTGTATTGCACCGTCAACCAAAAGTAAATCTTTGCACTGATGAGTATTTAAATGACCACCCTTGATCAATACCGCATCAGAGCCCAAGGAAATAAATTTTTGAGCAAGCTCAGGAACTCCTTCATAATTTAAGCAATTCTCGGAGGTCAATAGATTAGCTTCGTCCAAGTTTGGGGTGATTAAGGATGAAATGGGGAATAAGTTTTCTTTTAATGCTAATATCCCGTCTTTCGAATTCAAAAAATTCCCTGAAGATGTTTTAAGAACAGGGTCAAGGATTACAGTTGAACAGGGAATTTCATTAATAAATGCAGCTACAATTTCAACTGCTTCCCGATTCGGAAGCATTCCAATTTTAATTCCATCGATTTGCTGTTCTTTAACAGACTGAAGTTGTGCCTCCAATATTGATTTGGGAATAGTATAGGATTTAAAAAAACCATCGTTCCCCTGGGCAGTTACTGCTGTAATACATGGATAGCATACTCCACCAAGGTGATTAATGGTTCCAACATCTGCAGACACACCAGCACCACCAGAACTATCCGATCCACCAATAATCAATAAATTAGGCATTAATCGAGCGGGAAGCCATCTGCTTCCCATTGTAATATTCCGCCAGAAAGGTTATAGAGTTTTTTAAACCCCTGAGCCTTCAGTGATTCACAAGCCATTCGACTCCGAACCCCTGCCTTACAATAAACCAGTACATTTTGTTCACTGGGATCGCCTGATAAATTTACTCCATGGGTCGAATTGAATTCGCTTAACGGTATGTGAACAGATGGTGAAATCTTGGACATTTCTCGCTCCCAAGCTTCGCGGACATCCAATATCAATATGCCCTTATCTTCATTAAGCATTTTAAAAAATTCATTCGGTTCGCTTTCAACAATCATTTGATCAGTTTCCTCCTTTATTTTAAATGAACAACTCGAAGAGCTTTCCTCCAAAGAAATATTTTTTCTACGGTCCAACTGAGACTTTAGCCCAATTAATCGTGTTTTCTGATCTAAGGCACTATAAAGTAAAACTCTCCCTGACAATGGAGTTCCTACTCCAGTAATTACTTTTATACTTTCCAATGCTTGAAAACTACCAATTATTCCTGGAAGAACCCCTAGTACACCAACCTCTGAGCAACTAGGTAATGCATTTGAACTTGGCGGGTTAGGAAATAGGCAACGATATGTTGGACCATTTTTATAATTAAAAACACTAACCTGACCTTCAAATTGATAAATTGCACCATAAATTAAAACCTTATCAAACAGAACGCATGCATCATTAATTAAATACCTCGAAGAAAAATTATCAGTCCCATCCAAAATAATATCATACTCCTTTAATAGAGATTCTGCATTTCCAGCCGTAAACCGAACAGTATGACTATGAATTTCTATATACGGATTCATTCTCTGCAGTTTAATTGCTGCAATTTCTGCTTTAGCTTTGCCAACATTATCTTGGTTGTAGAGTACCTGTCGTTGTAAATTTGAAGATTCGATAATATCTTCGTCGACTATTCCAATCTTCCCAACTCCTGCAGCTGCCAAGTACTGAAGTGCGGGACATCCTAAACCACCGGCTCCAATAACTAGGACTGATGCACATTTTAACTTTTCTTGAGCTGCAATGCCAAACGAAGGCAAAGATAAGTGCCTTTGATATTGATTTGTTTCCTCAACCGAAAGCATCTCTAGACAATCTGATTAAATAAAATTTATTGAACGGAGGAAAGAACCTCTGGGTCAGAAATCGCAGTTTCTTTGGACAAACTTTTGAAAGGGCGATTTTGAGATCGGCAATGATAAGAAGAGTCCCAATCCTTCCAGACTGGTTCGTAGCCTTTAGATTTCAGCATCTTAGCTATTTCCGCAGGGCTTCTTTCATCAGAAATTGAAAATTGTTCGAGAGAATCTTCGTTTCCAGAATATCCCCCTGGGTTAGTTTTAGAACCAGCACTCATCGTAGTAATTCCAATAGGCAAAAGTTGCTCCCGTAATGCGGAGCTTTCCCTTGTAGATAAACTAAGTTCTAGTTCGTGATTAAATATTCGATAGGCACAAAGCAATTGGACCAAGTTCCTGTCAGTTAATTCTACAACAGGGTCCATCTCTCCTTCATATGGACGAATCCGAGGGAAAGACATCGAAAATGCAGTCTTCCAGTATTTTTTTTCCAGATAATCTAAATGCATTGCCGCAAAAAAAGAATCAGTCCGCCAATCCTCGGTTAATCCGTAGAGGCAACCAAGTCCAATCTTATTGATCCCTGCACGCCCGAGTCTGTCCGGTGTATTAAGGCGCCAATTAAAATTTGTTTTCTTTCCTTTTTTATGATGCTCCGCATAACTGCCCGTTTCATAAGTTTCCTGATAAACCAAAACTGCATGTAAACCAGCCTCAATTAAATAGCTGTAATCTTCCTCTGCTAATGGTTGAACCTCCATAGATACATTTGCAAAACAGTCGTTTAGCACTTTAATTGCATCAAAAAGGTAATTAAGCCCCACCTTTTGGGAAGATTCTCCCGTAACTAATAAAACATGTTCAAACTTATCTTTTCTTAAAGCTCCGGCTTCACGAAGAATTTCAGCAACTGACAAAGTTTTCCTTGGTATTTCATTCCCCAAGCTGAAACCGCAGTAATCACAAACATTGTTACACTCATTTGATAAATACATTGGTGCAAATAATCGAACAACTTTACCAAATCGTTGAAGGGTTAGTCTGTGAGCAAGTTGGGCCATTTCCTCCAGATATTCCTTTCCCGCCAAAGGAGAAAGCAATGCGGCAAAATCCTCCAATCCTCCAGCTCCTTCTCCATTCAATGCTCGTTCAATATTTCGTTTACTAGAAGAAATAATTAATTGCGAAACAGAATTCCAATCAGTCTTGTAAAACTTGTCTTGAAATGAAATCATTTTAATCGCTATGAAAGAAAATTGGTTAAGGGAGAGGTCGCTTGAGCATTTTGGCGAATCCCTCCCAAGCCAGCAACATGAGCCATCCTCCCAGCTTCAACTGCTTTCCCAAAAGCTCCTCCCATCGAAACCGGATCAGATGATACCGCAATTGCAGTGTTAACCAGAACTGCACTTGCTCCCATCTCCATTGCCTCTGCCGCCTGTGAGGGTGCACCAATACCAGCATCGACTACAACTGGAACCGTTGCCTGCTCAATGATAATTCGTAAAAACTCTCGGCTTTCTAATCCACGATTACTACCAATAGGAGACCCTAGGGGCATAACTGCGGCAGCCCCCGCTTCTTCAAGTTTTTTACATAAAACCGGGTCAGCATGGCAGTAAGGCAGAACAATAAAGCCCTCCTTTGCTAATTCCCTAGTAGCATCAAGCGTGGCGACAGGATCGGGCATTAGGTACTTAGGGTCGGGATGCACTTCTAATTTCAACCAGTTTGTCTGTAATGCCTCTCTCGCCATTTTAGCAACAAAAACGGCTTCTTTTGCATCTCTAACTCCAGAAGTATTGGGTAGAATTCTGACGGATTTGGAATCCAAGAAATCTAAAATAGAATCCTCTCTACCCTTTGGGTTTGCTCGCTTCATCGCAACGGTTACCATTTGTGAGCCACTTTTATCAACCGACTTTTTTAATACGGCACCAGATTCAAACTTTCCAGTACCGACAAACAATCGAGATTGAAATTTTTCTCCCGCTATTTCTAAATCGTCAAAATCAACATTCATA
Source organism: Opitutales bacterium (assembly GCA_965660135.1). Taxonomy (GTDB): domain Bacteria; phylum Verrucomicrobiota; class Verrucomicrobiia; order Opitutales; family Seribacteraceae; genus Seribacter. The sequence goes on along the minus strand of CBFHYW010000014.1, from coordinate 7,173 downwards.
TGGTAACGCAGTTAAGGTCAGTTAATCGATTCATAAAATCCTTCACATAAAATCCATACTGAGTTTCAGAAGATAGGGCTGCACAAACAGCTAAGCCAGCAAGATTAAATTCTTCAATCAAACCGCATTCCTCTAATCCAATACCTCCAATTAAAAAAACTGGAATGGGATACAGGTAATCAACAATTTCCCTAATGTTTTTGGTCGTTAAAATAGGATTCAAATCAACTTTTGTCCTAGAATGCCGATAAGGCCCAAGACCAACGTAATTAGACAACCCAAGCCTTTTAACGACCTTGGCCTCTTCAAAATTATGAACTGTGGAACCAATAATAGCATCATGCCCAAGAGCCTCTCTTGCATCCTGTACAGTACAATCATTACTACCTAGATGGAGACCCGCAAATTTAGCCCGATTCGCAATGTCCAAAAAATCATTAACGATCAGAGTCGCATCGTTCTCAATCGCATATTTTGAGGCAATATTAACCTGGTCAAATAGATTATGAGAACTCAATTCCTTTGTTCGGATCTGTATAAATTTAGCTCCTTCCTCAAGAAGAATACGAACCTGTTCTGAATGAGAAAGAATTGAATAATCACTTGTCAGACAAAGCAAACTGCTGAGCGAATTCATACTTTTCAACCTCTATTGTTTAACATGAATTCAATATCCATTTTAAGAAACTCATTGAGTGCTCTCAATGGATCACGACTCCCCCAAATTGAACCCAATAAAGCTACGCCATCAAAGCCTACCTCAGATAATCTTTTTATCTTCTTTTTACGAATTCCCCCAAGGGCAAAAACTCTTGGCTTTTTGACAAGCGTCTTCAATTTCCCCGATTGAAAAAATGAAAAAATATTGCTTAACGAAATTTTAGGACTGTAGCCTTTTTTCGAAATCGATTCGTAAACTGGTCCAAAAAAAACATAGTCTAAATCCTCGTTGAGATTTTTCAACTCGCTTAGCTTATGAAGCGAACGACTAGCGGTACCTTTAATATCTTTAATTGTTTCCGTTGAAGTGTGGTGATATCCGGCAAGGGGAAATTTTTTTAATAATTCCGATGATCGATGAACGACAATCTTAGATAAATGTTTTTCAGGAACCTGCTCTAAATATTCGCATAACTCTTCGAATGAAAAGTCTGGCTTTCTTAAATGAAACCTCATCAATCCAGCCTCAAAAAAATCAACTAGCATCTTAATTTCCTCGTTTTTCTTGGATGGAGGAGAAATTAATATTGTACTGGGTAAATCAGTCATCCGCCCTGCGTTGCCTGAACAAATAATAAACGGTCCCCTTCAAATAGGGTTTTATCCTTAATATGGTCGGAGGGGATCACTTCCTCGTTTAATGCAATTGCCCAACCAGAAAGCTCACTCATTCCAATCTTAGTTAAAAAAGAATGCAAAGATGATTCTGCGGGGATTTCATGAAGATCATCATTTACAAAAATTTTCATTTTTTCTCACCCTGGGTATAGATCTCAGCTCCCGAATCGAGGAATTCTTGTGATTTCTCAGCCATTCCTTGTGCAATTGCAGAACCTTCATCATCTATTCCCTTTTCACGTGCATACTTTCTAACATCCTCACTGATTTTCATAGAACAGAAATGAGGTCCGCACATGGAACAAAAGTGTGCGGTTTTTGCATTTTCTTGAGGCAATGTTTGGTCATGAAACTCCCTTGCTTTTTCGGGATCAAGCGACAAATTGAACTGATCTTCCCAGCGAAATTCAAATCGGGCTTTAGATAAAGCGTTGTCCCGAAATTGGGCAGCTGGATGACCTTTTGCTAAATCTGCGGCATGGGCAGCCAATTTGTAAGTAATAACACCTTCACGCACATCCTCCCGATCAGGTAAGCCAAGATGCTCCTTAGGGGTAACATAACATAGCATAGCACAACCATACCATCCAATCATAGCAGCACCAATGCCACTGGTAATGTGATCGTATCCAGGGGCAACATCAGTGGTCAATGGTCCGAGTGTATAAAAGGGAGCTTCATGGCACCACTCCAATTGCTTATCCATATTTTCCTTTATCATGTGCATGGGCACATGTCCCGGGCCTTCATTCATAACTTGCACTCCATATTTCCAAGCACGGGTTGTGAGTTCACCCTGAGTTTCCAACTCAGCAAATTGTGCCTGATCGTTTGCATCTGCAATCGATCCAGGACGAAGTCCGTCTCCAATTGAAAAAGATACATCGTAAGCAGCCATAATTTCACAAATTTCATCCCACTTTTCATAAAGAAAATTTTCTTTATGATGGGACAAACACCACTTCGCCATAATCGAACCGCCTCGGCTTACGATACCAGTCATTCTTTTACTAGTCATTGGCACATAACGTAAAAGAACACCCGCATGAATCGTGAAATAATCAACTCCTTGCTCAGCTTGCTCGATGAGTGTGTCTTTAAATATTTCCCATGTTAAATCTTCTGGTTTGCCTCTTACTTTTTCAAGTGCCTGATAAATAGGAACCGTACCTACAGGCACGGGGCAATTTCGAATAATCCATTCTCTGGTGCGATGAATATTTTTACCGGTGGATAAATCCATCAGTGTGTCAGCTCCCCATTTTGTGGCCCAACGCATTTTTTCAACTTCTTCTTCAATTGATGAAGCAACAGCAGAATTACCTATATTTGCATTAATTTTGACCAAGAAATTTCGTCCAATGGCCATAGGTTCAAGCTCCGGATGGTTTATATTCGCTGGAATAATAGCACGACCTCGTGCCACTTCACTACGAACAAACTCAGGGGTGATCTGCGATGGAATAGATGCACCAAAAGATTCTCCACGGTGCTGATGATTAAGTGAATTTCTTACAGCATCAGGTGAGGTCTCGAGGTTCTCAGCGATTGACTGAAGCTTCATATTTTCGCGAATTGCAATAAACTCCATTTCTGGAGTTATAATTCCATTGCGAGCATATTCTAACTGAGTAACGGTTTTCCCCGGTTTGGCACGAAGAATATCACGGCTTGTACGATCAAAATCTGGGAGTTCTTTGGTTCGTGCGTCAGATCTCTCGGCATGCTTACCAGACAAGTAACCATTATCAATAGGTTGAATAGAACGGCCTTCGATATGTGTTGTATCATCTCGTTGTCTAATCCACTCCGAGCGCAAAGTTGGAAGTCCCTTGGTCGGATCCTTATGAAAATCAGGATCACCCCAAGCTCCGGAAGTGTCGTAAACCCGAATAGGAGAGTTTTCTGCAGTTCCTCCTTCTGGCAAATTACTGACTGACTGTGGAATTTCCCTCATTGGAACGAAAACATCAGAGGATTCCCCTTTAACATAAACTTTCCGGCAATGGGCAAAGGAACTATGCTTTGCATCTTTATTAGTTTCTACTTTTTTGATCATGGCATTTAAATTTTCGCCAGAGATCGCCAAACACAGAGTGTTAAGTTTTCCCTACGGCGTATGGTTTCGCATCAGGTTCGAAGGGTCGCTTGTGGAACGAACAAGCCTCTCAGTCTAGCGCCAAATTGACTCCCCTAAACAAGTCTATCAATCTATCTGGCGAATTCCGCAAAAGCAATCAAAAGAATTTTGAATTTTCATTAATGAAATTTCAAATTGGCTCGGAATAAAAACTCCTTTAATTGACAACTTTACACCTCTAATTTTGACCCGAAATATTTGTTGTTAACCACGATTTTCATTATCAAATTAAAAACAAAAAGATGATACTGTTACGATAAGCTTCCAGCTTTCATATGAAAATTAATTCAGGTTTTATTTTAATGGAAAAAAAGTAGAAGCGATCAAGCACATTATTAATCCAGCAAGAGATACTGCCGTAAGTAAAACAGACCATGTTTTTAAAGTTTCTTGTTCTGTGAAACCGCTCAGTCGTTGAACAACCCAAAAACCACTATCGTTCATCCAAGAAAGGGTAATTGAACCGAAACCAATTGATAAAAAAATGTAAAGTGTATGATATTGCAACTCACTACCATCGCCCAAAATTGCAGCCATTAACCCGACTCCCGTGATCATCGCAACCGTAGCAGAACCTTGTGCAATTCGAATAATTGCAGTAACTAACCAGGCGAGCAAAATATAAGAGATATTAAATTCGGAAGAAAGGCTTTCTATCGATTGCCCTACCCCGCTTAATCGAATCATCCCGCCAAAAGCACCTCCTGCACCCGTAATTAAAATAATTGTCCCAGCGGTTTTTAATGGTTCTTCTAATTGCTCAGATAAAAATTTTGAAATGGTCAGGTTTTCATTTAGGCACTCCCTTAAAGATTGTTTAATCAAAATATACGCCGATGAAAGTGCCGCCAAAGACATCGCAATATTTGGTTCACCCAAAAAAGAAAGTAAACTGTAATAAAAATTACCGGAGTTGGGGCTTATTATGCCGAGGTTAAATCCTTGATCCGCTAAAACATTAACAAGTGCGACAGCAGAAATAAGAATAATTGGTAATGCGATAGGTAAAAAAGATGAAAAAACTGAAGGCAGCTCTTCGTCAGGTTTTTTAACGATAACTTCAAGGCTACTAGTAGATGCACCAGCAAGCTCCCGCATAGGAAAGTTATATTTATCGTCAAACCATTTTGCCATATATAAAACAAGGCATGCAGGTAATATACTTGCCACAAGTCCGGCAATTAATGCGTAACCTAGATCCAGCCCAAGCCCGTCTGCAATCATTAATGGTCCAGGAGTGGGTAGAACCATTGAGTGAGTAATCGCACCAGCCCCAGCCATCGCCATCACAAAAAATAAATACTTACCTCCCGTACGGACTGCCATTGCTCGAGCTAAAGGAATTAGCAGAAAAAAGACCGTATCAAAGAAGACTGGAATAGACAAAAGAAACCCACTTATTAACAGAACCAAACCCGCTCTTTTTAGACCGAATACCGCAAGCAGAAAACGGACAACTCGATCAGCAGCACCACTGTTCATCATGCAAGTGCCAACAATTGCAGCAAGTGCAATGATCAGACCCACTCCTCCCGCAGTATTACCAAACCCGATGAGAGACCACTTAACTGCCAATAAAGAATCAATTTGACCGGATGGATTCAGGTCAACCCGGCTATGAAAAAGTCCCTTATTTTCAATCGAAACCTCTGGCAAAGGTCCGGAGAGCAGACCAACCATGACCGAAGCAACCATAAGGGTAATAAACGGATGAAGTTTTAATTTGGTGATTCCGAAAACAACCCACGAAACGCTGATAAATAAAACGAGCAATGGCCAATTTGAAAAGTTATTTGAGACAGTAGCAATAAACATATTTTTTCTTAGTAAATTTTAATATCCCTATCCCATTGTTTATTTAATTTACAATCAAGTTGTAAACTGAGATTAGAAAAAGAATTTATTTTAAGTTATCTCATATTTTCCGTTAGGCTGCTTTTTAACTCGACGATTAAGTTCAAGCAGAGTGAGTGAGGACATAGCCTCTGGCATAGCAAGTGAAGTTCTTTTACTCAATTCATCCAGTGAAAGTTGCTCTCCTTCCTTTAGTTCGTTGATCACTAAGTTTTCGCTTTTACTCAATTCACTCAAAAAAGCAGATTCTGCCACAGGCTGAACACCTTGATCTTTAAAGTTAAGTAGAAACTGATCATCTTTCATATATGGCCTAAGATCTTCGATTATATCTCTAGTAGAGGAAATCAAGGTTGCACCTTCTCGAATTATTTTATGGCAACCTGCAGAACTGGGCTGATCAATACGCCCGGGCACAGCAAAAACAGTTCGTCCCTGATCAGCCGCAAACTGAGCAGTAATTAAACTTCCACCGGATGCGGCGGACTCAACCACAAGAACTCCCTGAGATACCCCCGAGACAAGTCGGTTACGCATGGGGAAGGTTCGACGATCTGCTCTCCTGCCAAAAGGAAACTCAGAGATTACAGCACCATTCTCAATAATTCTTTGATACAGATTAATATTTTCTGGAGGGTACACAATGTCAAGACCACTACCGAGAAATGCAATAGTTGGACCACCAGCATCAAGTGCACCTTCATGTGCAGCAGAATCAATCCCACGGGCCATACCACTCACAACGCAAAATCCAGCTAAAGTTAATTCGCTTGCCATTGAGCGAGCTTGCTTCTGTCCATACATTGTTGGATTTCTTGTGCCAACTATAGCAACGAATGGTCGATTGGGAATTTCACCAGCAACATAAAGGCCAATCGGAGGGTCATAAATCTCTAGAAGCAATTCGGGTAGTTTTGATTGCACAAGAAAACTAACCTTTCTCTTTTTAATTTTACGCTTTTCCTCAATTAGCCATTCTTCGTTTCCAGGATCGTTTAACGAATCAATAATCTTCTCTCCAATCCCTTTAACATTATATAGATCATTTCTACTCGCCTTGAAAATTTCGCGAGGATCGTCATTGTAGAATTCAAATAAATTCCTAGCTGTAATTGGGCCAACCTTTGAAATCCCATTTAATAAAAGAAATGCGTCTTCTTTATTTGTTTTTTGTATACTGCAAGCCACAATTAAAAGATACTTAAGAGGGAAAGAAGTAAAAGTGAAACCTAATTATTTATTCCAACGCAATATAAAGTAAATTAAAAACGATGTTCATTCAAAATACTGATCCTTGATGGATGCCTAAGCTTTCTTAGCGCTTGAGCCTCAATTTGCCTAACTCTTTCCCTCGATACATCCATAATTAATCCTATTTGCTCTAAGGTTAGCGTTCTACCGGGGCAGTACTTGGAGACCCAGCTACATGCTTGCCTAAGACGCTCGTCACAGGAACCGCTAAAGCTCGGTATATCCAGTTCTTTAATTTTTAACTGACTCACCATTTAATATAGCATTAAACAGTAGGTTAAACCAAAAATTCAGGATAAAATTTAACAGAGTTAAGTATTAACTTCAAAATCGCCCAACGATACTGGATGGCCAACGAGCATATCTCTTGTGGCTTTGGATCCAAGAATTTGATGCCAGTAGCTTGGACATAATCCATCTCCGGGGCGGGCAACCCTTAAATTTTTTGAAGTTAGTAACTGCCCTTTAGATATATTCGAAGATACTAGGATTGATCTCTTAAAAAATGAACCTTTGGCTGAAAATTCTGAATTATAGAAATTCGATTTACCCATTGCGTCGTGAGTACACTTAACTGCATCCGATAACTC
>CBFHYW010000013.1:0-27491 GCA_965660135.1 Opitutales bacterium | reverse complement strand
CTTACAATTCCCTCCGAGACACTACGTTCCAAACCAAGAGGACTTCCAATCGCAAAAACTCGCTCCCCCTGACTAAGTTCTCCCGAACTGCCAAGCGGCACGCTGGGAAAGATTTTGCCTTTAGGCTGTCCTTCGATTTTCAAAAGAGCCAGATCAATATTACCCCCTGTTGCCACAATACGAACATTGTCATAATTCTCTTTGATCAATTCATTCTCGCCTTTCCGAAACTGAGTAATCGAAATAATTCGTTCACCTGCAACCACATGATCATTAGTAACAATATACCCATCCGGATGAATGATAAATCCCGAACCTAACCCAATCGGCGTTCGAATCATGACTACTGCCTCGCCTAACCGGTCAACTAATGAGCCTAACGGTTGCAAAGAAGAATTTGGATTCTGCCGGTAAAGATTTTTTTCCTGAGTTATTTCTGGATCCGCGACCCCTTTGGTAACCTTTGTTACTTGGAGGCAGTTTCGCTGAGGAACCTTTAGAATTTCAAAGCCTAGATCTACAAATAAGTATTCTGCATTTTTTTTTAGTAATTCACCCGAAACTGATCCGCCATTCTGTAATTGGATAGAAACCTTTTCCGCAAAAATAGATTGAATGATTAGAACAGGTATCAGGTATGTTAGTAGTTTCAGCATGATAATATATAGGAGATGTAATCAGAAAAAATTTATTACGATTTAATTCTGAAATTTTCAAATAATGAAAATAAGGCCTAGGAATATTTCATTTAGGATAATAAAAACTTGCCTGAGAACAATTGCCAAAGTTTGCTCCATGCAATGCCTTGGGCTGTGCTCCGTCTAACTCGGTATCAATAATCATTAATCGAGTGCCCCCCTTAGAAGAACGCTCTGTATAAATGATGTGACGTCCGTCGTTCAACCATGTGGGTTGTAGTCCATGGGCACTGCCCTTGGTTACTTGCTTACTCCTTCTTTCATTAAAACTATATTCAAAAATTTGAAATCCTCCGCCAACTGCTGCAGTAAAAGCGATTCGAGAGGGATCAAGCGGATTCCATGAAGCTTCAGTGCAGTGGGAACTTACATTGGTCGCAATCCGGGTTAGTGCACCAGTTGAGAGAGAAACTTCATAAAGTTGTGGTTTTCCCCTGCTGTCCGATGTTACAATTAATCGGCGACCATCCGAAGACCAGCATGGTCCGGATTCGTTACTCTTATTTCTAGTTAACCTCTTCGGTTTAGTATTAGGATAAGGAGCAATCCAGACCTCTGGATTTCCAGTACTCGATAAAATTAATGCAAGTTGAGAATTTCTTGGATTTTGCACGGCACTCAAATTACTTCCCCTATAATTTGCGATTGTACTAATTTTTCGGGAAGAAAGATCCAAATAAAAAATATTGTTAAACAGTTGCCGGTTACTGGTAAAGAAAAGCCCCTGACCTTGATTATCCCAACTCGCATTGAAAGTAATCTTCTTAAAGTTTGTATTAGGGCGCGAGGTTGACATTAAAGCATCAGAAATAAAAATTTCCTTATGCCCGGACAAACTAGAAACATAAGAAATCTTGCCTGCGAAAAAGCCTGGAACCTCCAATAACCCAAATACTATTTTGTCACAGGCACGCAAGAGGGCATTATTAATCGAGTTACCTCCACTCGATAAAACTTTCACTGAACTTTTAGGCGTGCCTGACAGAATATTGACATTTACCTGATTTCCGCCCTTCGCAGAAAACACAAAGGTAAATCGACTCTCCTGAGGATGGCTCAGACGAAACCCACCATGCAAGGAGAAAGCTTTTTTTACTATTGGTGAAAGGATCTTGGAAGTAGCACCCAGATCGTAAGCGATCTGCTTTTTTGCCAATTCAGACTCAATGCCAGGAAGAATAATTTTCTTTGCGCCTTGTCCCATTAAGCGAGTAGTTTCACTCAAAGAAAAACATAACATTAAAATTAAAACGTAAGAAAAAAGTATTCTTCGCAATTCAGCCAACCAATGATCCACATTCATAGATTTATGTTTTCATAAAATTTAGACTCTCAGCAAGAGTAAAACTCCTGTTCATTCGCAATTTTAAGACAAAGAAAACATAAATGCTTCATTTTAAATAACTTTTCAATTGCTCCCAGAATTCCTTCCTACATTCTAATCCTTTTTTTCAATATGTCTGAAGAACTCATAACTGAACTGCTCAAACAAATTAACTACCCTGGATTTAGTAGGGATATTGTATCTTTTGGCTTAATCCAAGAGACTCGCTTCAAGGACGGACAAGCCTTCGTAAAACTTGAAGTAAGCACAACTGATGCTACGCTACCCAAAGCATTAAAAGAAGATATTGAAACCACACTTCTTAAAAATGATAAAATTCAAGGTGTGGAGGTTCAAATTATCGTCAAAAAATCTCAAAACAATAATTCCGATGCGGGTACCACTAAGGAAGATCAAGTACTACCCGGTGTGAAAAAGATTATTGCTATTGCAAGTGGCAAAGGTGGGGTTGGTAAATCAACAATGGCGGTCAACCTGGCTTGCGCAATCGAGCGCTCCCAGTCGGACAATTCTTCTGGCTCGATTAATGTCGGGCTTATGGATTGTGATGTTTACGGCCCTTCCGTCCCTCTTCTTATTGGTGCAAATGGACAACCTGAAGCATTGGGGGAAAACCTTATTGCACCGGTCGAAAGCTTCGGCATTAAAGTGATGTCCATGGGTTTACTCGTGGACGAAGAAACTCCTGTTGTCTGGCGTGGACCAATGGTTATGAAAACAATCCAGCAATTTGCATCCAATGTCAGATGGGGAGACTTGGACCTTTTGCTTATAGATCTGCCACCCGGAACTGGAGATGCTCAACTCTCTCTGGCGCAGGTTATGCCCTTGGATGGGGTTGTCGTTGTAACTACACCTCAAAAAGCTGCAGTTGATGTTGCCCGTAGAGGAGCAAGAATGTTTGAAAAAGTAAATGTTCCTATTCTGGGAGTGATTGAAAACATGAGTTTTCTAATGAACGAAGAAAATAATGAAAAATCATATCTATTCGGACAAGGGGGAGGACCTGCCACCGCACAGGCATTGTCAACCGCATTTCTAGGAGAAATCCCAATCCATCAGGAAATCAGGATGGGGGGAGACCATGGGATACCTATCGTTATCTCCAACCCCGATCACTTTGCGAGTAAAGCAATAGCAAAAGTGGCAGAGGAAATTTTGACGATTGTAGGCTAAGTTAACCAACAATCAGGAAGAAAGCAGAAATTAACTCTTAATTTCCTTATGAATTGTGTGCCTGCGAAGAAAGCGATTATACTTCTTTCTTTCCACGGTTTCAGTTTGTAATTTCTTATTGCGAGATGACATATAACGCGAAGGTTGTTTTCCTTCTTTGCGTGCTTCTGTACATTCTAAAATGATCGTTTCTCTTGGCATAATGGTAACATTTATGACAAAACTTGCATTTCATAGCAATGAAATATTTTTTTTTACTACTCATTTTTTTAAATGCGAATTTTTAAGATTTGCAAAATCAATATAGAAATAGCATCTTAATAACATGGAAACTTCGTTTAACGACCATGTGTCATCAGAAAACATTCATCGGGAAATGCAACTCCGTAGGGAAGATGAGTCAGCCCTTGAAGTTCCAGAAGTGGGACAAGACAGCTCCGAGAAAGTGACCAAAGTACCCGACCCCATTCAACTTTCTGGCTCACTCGCTGAGGAGGAAAACCTCGACAACCAAGCCCAGGCGGGACATCCAGGCATACCTATGGAAAGTGTTGATAACATAGACGACGCAGGTCTAGATAGCACCCGAGAACCAGATTGGGAAGTGGTCAAACCCACAGAACTACCTCCTGAACCTGGTCCTAGCCAATTTCACAACGATCGGTTCTGGGATGAACGCAGTTTGGACAGGGAGCTACAGGATAAAGACTTACAGGAAGAAATGATCCAAAAAGAATTGGAAAGCTTTAACACAGCAGCAGAGAGAGGCGAAGATTTCAGTAGGTACAATTCCAATCAAGTACTCGATCCGTATTACCAAAGTGGATCTGACCCCTCTGATCCCCCATCTGCTGGACATAGCTTAGATTCGTTCATTTAGAGTTGTTACTAATGCAATTGGCTCCTTCTCGAATCGAGCTTATCGGTAACACCCTCGCCCTTCAATGGACTGAGGGCTCGGAAAGTTTTATTACTGCCCCTCTTCTGCGCACCCACTCACCTAGTGCAGAAAATAAAGGAGAAACTGATATTTTCGGAAATGTTAGTGGTGGAGAAGTGAAGAAAGATTATTCAGGTGTCCAAATTGCAAAAATTTCCCATATTGGAAACTATGCAATTCGTATTTTATTTTCAGATGGACACTCGACTGGAATTTTCTCATGGGAATACCTTCAGAAATTAGGTGAATTATCCGAAGAACTAAAGTAACCAAAACATAATTTTTCAACCCTCAATCTTTTTCAACTACTTTTTTCGTCAAGTATCCACTGGGTCGTTCAGACAATATTCCCTTATGCGCAGAAAAAGCCATTAAAACTTTTAGATCCTGCCTTGTGTAAAATTAGCTGATATGTAAGATAAATCCAATGTTTAGCCGATTATTATTTCTATTTATTTTCATCCCAATTATTGAACTTTATTTATTAATTCAGGTTGGTGCTAAAATTGGATTTGCCCCAACACTTGGTTTGATTGTTTTTACTGGCATCCTCGGTGCCTCTTTAGCTCGCCAGCAAGGTCTATCTACCTTGGCTCGGATTCAAAACGAGATAAAAAGTGGACGAACACCAACTGACGGATTAATCGAAGGCGCAATGATCGTGGTAGGTGGCATTGTTTTGCTTACTCCAGGAATATTGACTGACATATTTGGATTCGCACTGATGGTTCCTAAATTCAGGAAATCAATAGTACTTAGCCTAAAAAAGGCGTTCAGTGGAAACTTTTCAACGATTAACCCGAACCCAAAGAAAGGAAATTCATTCAAAAACTCCAAAGATGATGTGATTGATGTGTAATTAACAAAGTGGGTTTTGCCTTTACTTACCCCTTAACATCATCTTCGGAAAGATTTTCAATTTGTGCCATGAGAGTATCTCGAAATTGAGGTCCTAAACCTTCTCTTTTCGCAATCTCTACATAAAATGGAATGTAATCGTCTTGTTCTAGTGCTTTTAAAGCAATGTTGTGAAATGGATCATCTGAGGAGATAAAATATGTGTTTGAACCAAATGAAAGGGTCACCCCGGATTCACTGCGAAAAACTGCGAGCCTTTCATGCGATTCATTTTTCATATTAGATTATCTTTAGAAATTTCAATAAAGCCAAGCAAGATGGAACATAGGCGTCGCACAATAACTTAAAGATTAACCTGGCACAAAATAGTGATTCTATTCCCGTACAAAGATGATAACCCAACCCAGTCTTTCCCTTGGGTTAACTGGCTTTTAATTGGGATGAACCTTTGGGTTTTTTTTGCATGGCAATTTCCACTCGATCCAAATGAAAAACAGGTGTTCTTTTCTAGTTTTGGGTTTATCCCATCAATGTTTTTTGGGCAATTTTCAAATTTTTCAATTGGGGCGATAGCATGGGAATGGGGAACAGTAATTACCTCTATGTTCAGTCATGGGGGAGTCTTTCACTTGTTGGGGAATATGCTCTTTTTGTATCTCTACGGAGACAATGTGGAGGAGGCTATGGGGAAAATTTGGTATTTATTATTTTATTTAAGCTGTGGTCTGCTAGCTGCTCTTGCGCAGGCATTGGTTAGTCCGAACTCCGGCGTTCCAATGGTCGGTGCATCAGGAGCAATATCAGGGGTAATCGCAAGTTATCTTTTACTTTACCCCCGAGCTAATGTTCGGGTTTTTTATTGGTTCATTATTTTAATTGGCACAATCTATATCCCCGCGTATTTGGTATTGGGTTGGTGGCTCGTACAACAAGTCCTAGCCTTTCCGGAATCCATGAAAGCTGCCGGCGGAGTAGCAGTGACTGCTCATTTAGGTGGTTTTGTAGCTGGATTCGTTTTGACTCCTTTTATTAAGAAAAAAGGGATAAAACTATTTCAATCTGGACATTCACGGGCTTTTGCTCGCAATCGTTAAAGTTTTCGTTCATATGAGAACACAAATTACCCGAACTTGAACTCCAACGACATTTTTAAAATACAGGACATTAATTTTAAAAAATTATTTCTAAAATATTTACCTACCTTTTAACTTTAGACTATCATGGACAAAGCATACCAACCTAGTGAAGTGGAAGACCGCCTCTACAATAAATGGATCCGTGAAAAATGTTTCTCAGGGAAAGTCGAAACTGGAAAACCCGCATACTCTATAGTAATCCCTCCCCCTAATGTGACGGGGGTTTTAACTATGGGTCATGTTCTTAACAACACGATTCAGGATATTTTGGCCAGACGAGCAAGGCAGCAGGGTCAATCTGTACTGTGGTTACCAGGAACAGATCACGCAGGAATTGCAACTCAGACAAAAGTTGAACAATCTCTGCGGAATGAGGGAAAGTCCCGAATAGACCTAGGTAGAGAAAATTTTATTGACCACGCAAAACTTTGGCGGGACAAGCATGGTGGAATTATTTTAGAGCAACTGAAAAAGCTTGGATGTTCATGCGATTGGGAACGCAATGTTCACACCTTAGACGAAGATTACTCATCAGCGGTTATATCTGCATTTGTTAAGCTTTATAAAAAAGGATACATATATCGCGGGCAAAGAATGGTAAATTGGTGCCCTGCAAGCTTAACCGCACTTTCTGATGAAGAGGTAATCATGAAGCCCCAGGAAAGCATTCTCTACAAAATCAGATATCCAATATTAGAAACCCCGGGTGCGTACTTGGAAGTTTCGACCACCAGACCAGAAACTATTGTTGGTGATGTTGCATTAGCAATTCACCCAGAAGATCCGAGATGGAAAAGCTTAGAGGGCAAACATGTTATGCGCCCAATTAACCCACAAGCCATGCCCATCATAGCGGATGAGGCTGTTGAAAGAGACTTTGGCACAGGCATATTAAAAATTACCCCAGCACACGATCGCCTGGACTTTGAAATTGGTCAAAGACATGGCTTACCTTTACTTGAGGTTTTAAACCCAGATGGCACGCTTAACCAACTCGCTGGAATTGATTATGTGGGGATGGAACGCTTTTCTGCTCGTAGAGTGATTGCAGATAAGCTGAGAGAGGACGGTCATTTGCTCGAGGAAGAGCCACATCAAAATAATGTCGGTTTTTCCGAGCGGGCTGGAGTGCCTATCGAACCTCGTTTATCGGAGCAATGGTTTCTTAAATATCCCAGAGTGGATGAAGCAAAAAAAGCAGTAAAAGACGGGCACATCAAATTTTATCCACAAAGATGGGAAAAGACTTATCTGCACTGGCTCGAAAATATTCAGGATTGGTGTATCAGCAGACAACTTTGGTGGGGTCACCGCATACCAGTTTGGTATAAAAAAGGGAAAATGCGCTCTGATCCCGATAATTGGCATATCTCCGAGAAACCTCCCTCAGATATTGATAAATGGGAACAAGATGAAGATGTGCTGGATACATGGGCGTCATCCTGGCTCTGGCCATTAGCAACTTTAGGTTGGCCAGATGAAGATGCAATGGAGGAAAAAGGGCTCGATTATTTCTACCCCACTTCGGCCCTCGTTACTGGGCCAGATATTATCTTTTTTTGGGTGGCCCGAATGATTATGGCCGGATTGGAGTTCAAAGGCCGAAGTTATAAATCTGAGCAACCCATCCCCGATTCTGAAATCCCCGAAAGAATCCCATTTAAAGATGTTTATTTCACTGGAATAATTCGAGATGGAGAAGGGAGAAAAATGTCCAAGTCACTGGGTAATTCACCCGACCCACTCGACCTCATCTCAAAATACGGTGCAGATGGATTACGACATGGAATTATGAGTATCGCACCAAAGGGGCAGGATATTCGTTTCTCTGAAGAAAGAATCGAACAGGGTAGAAATTTCTGTAACAAACTATGGAATGTTTCAAGGTTTCGATTAATGTCCTCCAATTTGTCTGACAATTCTTTGATCGAGCTCATCTTAGCACGCATTCAAAAAGAGGCTGTAAATGAAGATGACCAAGCTATCCTACTCCGACTCGTGGAAACTTTGAATCAAGTGGAAAACCTTTACAAAGAATACGAGTTTAACGCTGTGCTCCAAACAATTTACAGATTTTTTTGGAACGATTTCTGTGATTGGTACATCGAAGTTTCCAAATTGAGAATTCAAAATACTGAGACCAAAGAAACATGTCTTGCCATCCAGGATATTTGCTTACGGCAAATCCTTCTACTATTACATCCGTTTACTCCTTTCATCACTGAAGAGTTATGGACTCTTTTGGGTTTTGCTTGTGGAAATTCGATTCAAGGAATTGCCCCGGGAACAGGAACTGAACTGTTGGAAAAATTAAATATCGGTGGACTGCAGTTAGATTCAAATGTTTTGGAAGAGATGGAAAACATACGAGACTTAGTTACATCCATGCGGTCTCTTAAAGCAGACCGTAATTTATCAAATAATCGTAATGTCGCATTTTCTTTTGTCTCAGATGATGATAAGGCTGAAGTACTTTCTCGGCATATAAGCTCCATTTTAACGACTGTTGGTGCATCTGCGATGAATCGAGTCGAACATGTGCCTAATGGCATGCCCACATTAGTAACGCCCTTTGGTTCGGTCTACCTCGACCTGTCAACTGGAGTTGATCTTGATGCAGAGAAAGCCAGATTACAAAAAGATTTGAAACACTTGGAAAAAATAGTTCAGTCCGTAAAAGCAAAATTAGAAAACCAAGCTTTTACTTCAAAGGCACCGCCTGAGATCATCGAGGGAGCCAGGCATCAATTATTAGAAAACGAAACCAAGCTTAATGAGACAAGGGAAGCTCTTTCCGCACTAGAATCGTAAACTACAACTCTTTATATTACAGCCCCAGCAAAGTAAAATTTGCTTATCCTGAATTGCTGGCAGAATTCTATATAAGTTTATTCCTGTGAAAACCGTAATTTGGAATTACCTTTCTAATCTATTTAATTTTTGTGAGAAATTAATTATTTTTAGTAATTCAGAGAGGTTATAAAGAACACCAAAAGAAAAAATAAAGGCTTTTCCAGCTATATGTTCTTGCCAATAGCCAAGCTAACATGGTTTGGAAAAATATGCTCAACAAAACAAATTGCATAATTTTCTTTTCCCTCATTATTTCATTCCAATCTTTTGGGGCGAATTGGAATCAATGGAGGGGATCAGAAAGAAATGGGCAAGCTCAAGGTAAAATTAAACTAGATAATCAATGGCCAAAGGACGGACCAGTTATTCTGTGGGAAAGTGATGAAATTCCGAGCCAGGATTATGGTGGCTTTGGAAGTGTCATTACGGGGCCAAACAGCGCGTACCTATCTCTGGTCTGGCACAAAGATGTGCCTACCGAGACCAGAACTATTTCTGATTTAGTGTTACGAAAATTGGGAGTTCGAAAAATAAACCTGCCATCGGAAATCATAAGAAAGGCTGAAGAATCTAGGCTTTCCCTAAACCCAAGGTTAAGGGGAACTAAACTAGACGATTGGATAAATAACTGGGTTCAACAAAACTTAAGCACGAAGCAAGCCCTCACCATGGGAAGCTTATTAGCCTCTAGGTTTAAAAAAGGAAAGCTTGCGATGCCGATAAGTGCCATTAATCGATTACACGAAATCAAAAATAAAACTTTTCCTAACCAAAAGAGTTTAGATCAGTGGTTGGATCAACAAAACTTTAATGATGAAACTAAAGAAAAAGTTTCACAAGGAGTTCCTCCCACAAAACAGATAGCCGAAGATGTTGTTCTTTCTATGGACTTAAATTCTGGAACAATTATTTGGAAAACTTCTCTCGAATCAGTTCCCACAGGAAGGAAATCTTCTTCGACTCCCTGTCTATCTAACGGAAAAATTTTTGCAATCGGCAGCGAGCGGATTTATTGCCTGGATTCACAAAAAGGAAATCTCATTTGGGATCAGAAATTACCAACTAAAGAAATTGCCAGCTCGATTCTGCCCTATGAAAAAAGTGTTGTGGTTCTGGCGGGTAACTTGCGAGCTTACGATCAGGAGAAGGGAAACCTCTTATGGGAAAATAGGAGTGTAAATGGAAAAACAGCTTCTCCCTCTACTTGGAAAATAGCCGACCAGGAATTCATTATCTGTAATTCGAATAAGAATATCGTGCTCATCAACCCAAATAATGGAAAAACATTTTGGGAAGGCCCGGGAGGGGGTAGTTCAACCCCGGTCTGTTATCAGGACATTATGCTCGTCCATGGGAACCAAGAGAAAGTTGGCTTGATTGCATACCAATTTGCAAACGAGAAAATTAATGAATTATGGAGAATACCGAAATTAACACGGAGGAGTGATTCCAGCCCACTTATTAAAGATGGGTATGCATATTTAATCGGATCAGGGATGAGAATGTGCGTAAATCTGCATACTGGAAAAGTCATTCGAAAAGTGCCCGCAAAACATGATATTTCATCTCCAATTTTAGCCGATGGGAAAATCCTAGCCTATGAAATCAATGGAAGTTTCTTAAAGATGATTGACTCTAACCCAAATAATTTTGAGGAAATTCAAAAGGCTAAGATCAATGCATTAAAATGTACATCCCCTAGCTTGGCGGGCACCAAATTACTTATTCGTAAGGAACAAAAAATTATATGCCTAGAACTAGGAAATTTTAATTCCCCCTGAATAAACCTTTGCTTGTAGCCTTAAACCTTTCTTGTTGACGGAAAGGAAGCTCAGGTAATTCAGGTAATTTATCATTACCAGAATTTTGACCTACTAGTATACGAGCAGCTTCCTGCAAAGATTGCCAACGTTCAAATTCAAGTTTCGGAGCTTGTGCAATTAAAGAAAGTAAACTTTTCCACTCAATTAGAACTCGCTCCAAATCGCCAACACTCAAATCTTCAGAAAATGAACCCTTTTGGAAAAGAAGCTCTTTTCGATCCTGCAATATCTCACTAGCACCCTCTCCGTACTCTGTAGGTAAGCCTTCCTTTAAGTAACCGGGACAATTTTTAAAACCGAAAGCATCACGGCATAAGAGGGCAATGCGAGATTCGGACTTTGCATAAGCACGAAAACGGTGCCCGGCCCGTAAGTTAGCTAAGTCGTTAACCATCTCATCAATTGGGTAGCTAGAGTCCTCTAACGCCACCGCAATCGCCAATCCTTCGCCCCGAGAAAAAAAGCTAAAAATCACCCCTCGCTGAGTCGGCACACCCAATGTGTCAATCAAACCAAGCTTTACCCAAACTTCGGCAGGAGAAAGCGTACTCAAACTTTCAATATCTTCGTTTTGCTTTTCTTTAAAAGGAGAGTCAAAAATGCGAGTTGTTTTACGTAGGGGCGGATTAAGTAATATTTTGCCACGCGAATCTTTCCATCCTAAAACAGTTGCGTTTTCATAACGCAAACGAGCACGCAATACCCCGCCACGATCAACAAACTCATCAAGACTGCCTCCCATTGTTAATGAAGGAAAGATTTCACGAAACACATTCTCCAGACCGAGACGCGTCCAAGTTTTTCGAGAGAATTTCTTTTTTAATTTAGGGTATTTTTCGCTAACAGTTTTTCTTAATTGTTTTCGAAAAGATTTCGTTAAAGTTACTAATTTATCCTCCGATGATTTTTCATATACCGCCAGTGGTATTTCCCTCCCATAAATCGGATTCCTTTTCTCTCCAAAACGACATGGGTTGCCAACTTTAACTTTGCCCAAGGTGTCAGGCAAGCTCAGAGCCTTAACCCACTCCCCTTTATGTAACGCATATGCTTCTCCCAGCGGAGCTTGGCATTGCCCTCCCCTCCTCTGCCACAAACCAGAGGAATTTCGCATTTCAACAATTTTATTTCGCTCAGAATCGTTAGCGGAAAGGTCCTCTTTTTTTTGTTCGCTCCTACCATTCAGAGCAATTTTATTAATTGAATCTCGCAAGCCGAGTCGAACGTCCTCTTCAGAAAAAAGGCGATTTGCAAGGCTACGTGCAGCTTCAAGATGATCACCGCCATCTTGAACCGCAATATGCATAACCCTTAAAATCGCAGGCCAATCTAAGGTTTTAGAGCGCTTTAATTTAAGTGGCCGTGCATCCCCAAGACGAGACTGCTTAGGTGTCACAATAACAAAACCTCGTTCATCGAAACCTCTTCTTCCCGCTCGACCGAACATTTGCAATAATTCATCGGGACGGAGAAGATAAAAACTATCATCTATTCTATATTCTCGATCGGTTACAAGCACAGACCGCATAGAGAAATTAACGCCCGCACTTAAACCTGTCGTTGCAACCACAACTTGTAACTGACCCGTTTTAGCAAGTGGCTCAACTACACCGGCCCTAGATTGATAATCAAGACCACTGTGATGATAAGCAATTCTATGTTTAAGCAGTCCACTTAGTTCTTTACCAGCAATTTTCTTTTGTTCGGCTGTTAAATCCAAAGAATCTATCTCAGGAAGTTCAACAGCAAGTTGCTTAGCTAATTCCTCAGCAGCTTTTCGTCGTGGAGCAAAAAGAAGAATTGGGCCTAATCCAGCACTCAATACACCTGAAATCAATTTGGGCCAATGACCACGTACTTTTCGACCCCGGAAGGGCCTTTTCAACAAAGTTTCAGCGAAAACCTCTTCTAAGGGAACTGGACGAGCAAATTCGCAAACAGTAGCCACCGTGCGACCATGACTCTCAAGCCAATCAGATACATCAATAGGATTAGCAACACTACCGCTCATCAATAATAATCGAACTTTTTTAGGTGCCATTCCCAATGTTACCTCATAGCCTGGTCCACGATACTGATCGCCCAGTAATTGGTATTCATCAACAACGAATAAATCAGGGCCCTCTCCACGAATCATGGCAGAACGTTGAGTCTCCAGAGTCGCAACAACAACTCTTGAATCAGTTCGGTATCTTAAATCTCCGGTAACGAGCCCGACTTCCCATCCTCGTTTTTTCCATTCTCTAAATTTATCATTAGCCAATGCACGAGTGGGAACGGTATAAATTGCACGGCCATTCCAACCTGATTCAATCAGTTGCTCAAAAACATAAGTCTTCCCCGCTCCAGTTGGCGCGTGAAGAACGACATCTTTCCCGTCACGCAAATATGACAAGGCCTTCCTTTGCCAAGAATCTGGCAATGAAATTCGTTCTCCGAAGTCACTTCTATTCGTTTGCATTTTCAAGACAGACCTTTTGCATAACATATCACCAGAATAAATCCATGAAAACCAATCAAATTATTTTTAGTAGCTAAAGATTTACCAAAATGATTAATATAATAGTAGCCTGTGATAAAAATAATCTTATCGGAAGGAACGGCAAGTTGCCATGGAATATAAAAGAAGATTGGGAATATTTTTTAAAAGAAACACATGATGGAGTTCTCATTATGGGAAGGAAATGCTATTTAGAATTTGAAGAACAGGCAAAAAAACGAAAAGTAATTGCACTCAGCCGAAACCCAAACATGAAGTTTGCACATGCCGAGAAAGCGAAATCCCTCTCCGAAGCTCTATCTTTAGCAAATAAACTTAATCGGACAGTTTGGATTTGCGGAGGAAGAGCCATTTATAAAGAAGCACTCCCACTGGCTGACCATTTGTACCTAACGGAAATTGATGCTGAATTTTGCGGTGATGTTTATCTCCCTCCCTGGCAAAACTATTTCAAAAAAGAAGTTACTCGCAAATCCCTAGAAACTCCTTCTTGTAAACTCACATTCCGCGTCTTATCCAAATAGCTAAATTCAGAACTCGTAAGCTTGCCACTTGAACTCGGATGATTTAAGTTTTGAAGATCAAATTTTTCTAAGAATGGACAAACTTCGATTTCTAACCCCTGAAAACCTGGATCAAATTCATATTGATTTTGGTTCACCTACTTTCGTTTACGACGAAGAGATCCTGCGTGCAAATGCAAAGGCTGTGAAGGCATTCCCCAATGAATTTGGGCTCTTTCCCCGCTATGCGATGAAATCATCTCCCACAGCGGCCATCCTCAGAATCTTTAATGATGAAGGATTGGGAATTGATGCAAGCTCAGAATTTGAAGTGGAAAGAGCGGTAAGAGCAGGTTACGGAACTGAATCGATTTCAATGAGCACTCAGGAATTTCCTGAGAACTTCCGTTACTGGGTTCAAGATGGTGTCAAAGTAAACCTTTGTTCCTTAAATCAAATCCACAAATTTGGAGTGTGGGGTAAAGGAGAATCAGTTGGACTTAGGTTTAATCCAGGGTTGGGTTCTGGTGGAACTAATCGTACAAATGTCGGAGGTCCAGCTAGTAGCTTTGGCATATGGAAAGATGATTTAGAGGAAGCACGAACTCTCTGTAAAAATTACAATTTAAAAGTAACTCGAATACACACTCATATTGGATCGGGGTCAGACCCAAAAGTCTGGCAAAAAGTAGCAGGAATGAGCTTGGATCTTGTTCGAGCTTTTCCATCCGTTCGGTCATTAAATTTAGGTGGTGGATATAAAGTTGCGAGAATGCCAAATGAGCTTGCCACAAATCTCCGTGAAATTGGAGAACCTGTCCGAAAGTTGTTTAAAGATTTTGCTGAGGAAACTGGACGTAAATTAAAACTTGAAATTGAACCCGGTACATTCCTTTTAGCTAATGCATGTAGTCTGGTAACCAAAATACAGGACATAACTTCGACCGGTCCAAATGGTTATCGTTTTCTTAAATTGAATGCAGGAATGACCGAAATACTGCGCCCAAGTTTGTATGGTGCACAACATCCACTCATTTTGGTCCCCGAAGAATCCCGCTCAAAACCGATAGAACCGATCGAGCAAATGGTCGTTGGACATTGCTGCGAATCTGGAGACCTACTGACACCAGCGTCAAACGAGCCTGAATCTCTTGCTCCCAGGTTGTTGCCAAGAGGAGAAATTGGGGATTTCTGTGTTATTGAGGGAGTGGGTGCTTACTGCTCATCAATGTCAGCTAAAAATTATAACTCCTTTCCTGAAGCTGCAGAAGTGATTAGAAAATTAGATGGCTCCCTTTCACTGATTCGTAAAAGGCAAACTTTTGAACAAATCATTGAAAACGAAGTGGTTCCGTGAGCGTTTCTGGATTAGGACAATTTGCCCTTGGTCAACCTGTCCCAAATCGTGATCATGCAGTATGCGTAAGCCTTCCCACCGTTCGCGACTTAGTCGGATATGAGGAAAAGTCCCCTGAAACATTAGCCCACCTAGGATCCGGGTACCCAAGGTTTGTTCAACATCGCTTCATTCGTCAGCTCATAGAGATTCAAGAAAAGACTGCGGACAAAAAAGGGAAAAAAAGTTTTCTTTTTGCAAATTTGCAACATTGCCATTACGCAATCGAAAAGTTTTCCATGGGGGGTGCGAAAGTTTATGAACGGGATGGATTTACTTGGATGCAAGTGGATAAAGGAAGTAGAGATGCTGTAAATACGAATGCATTTCTACAGCACACAGGCGGATCAATTTCATCCCGGCAAGCGGAAAATATCTTAGCCAAAAACGAATTTCTTAAACAAAAAGAAAAAAGTTCAGACAGAGGAAACCCAATAGATTTTGCTCAGAAAATTATTGCAAAAGTTCATGGTAAAGGAGTGTCGTCGGAAAAAGTTCTTTTTGCATCATCTGGGGCCAATGCGTTTTATGCACTTTTCCGCAGTGCCTATTATCATGGTCTAAAAAAAGGAAAGACTCTATGGGTTCGCTTAGGTTGGCTGTACTTAGACACCATTGAAACCATGGAACTTATTGCAGAAAAAGAGGCTGACATCATTACCCTTGTTAACCCGACAGATTTGGCTGGGTTAAAAACAATTTTTGAAGAACAAGGAACAAGAATAGCTGGTATTGTTACTGAATTCCCAACCAACCCACTGTTGCAATCGTGTGAATTAGAAGAAGTAAAAGTTTTGTGTGATCAAGTTGATGCCCTGCTTATTGTCGACCCAACCATGGCTTCCCCTAAGAATGCAAAAGTTGCTCACTTAGCTGATGTATTAGTAAATAGTCTCACTAAATATGCGTGCTCTGAAGGAGATAATATGATTGGCAGCCTAGTTTTCCCCGAGCATTCCAATCGCGGGCTTGAATTATTTGAGCCCACTAAAAATATTTTATCGCCTCCTTTTGAAGGGGATCTACTGCGCCTATGCGAACAATTACCTTTTTATTCAAAATTCGTAGAAAAAACGAATAAAAGTATTCTGGGCATAGTTGATTTTCTTGAATCAAGTAACTCAATAAAAAAAGTTTTTTGGGCTTATCAAAAAGAAAATAATTCTTCCTTTCAAAAAATGGCTGGAGAGGAAAAACCGGGATGCGTAGTGAGTTTTGAAGTGAAAGGTGATTTCAAGAGCTTTTACAATCAATTGCGTATGCTTAAAAGCCCCAGTTTTGGTACTGAATTTAGTCTCTGTTGCCCCTATGTTTACCTAGCACATTACCAAATGACTAAATCTGCAAAGGGAATCGAAAAACTTAAGAAAGCAGGAATATCTCCCCAACTCTGTAGGCTATCAGTAGGATTGGAAGATCCGAACGAAATCGTAAGCACCTTAGAAGATGCATTACGGCAAATGGAACAATAATTAGTGGGTCAATTAGGACTCGAATGAATGAGAGTCGAGAACTTTTCTGATTCGCTTCTTAGATAAACGGACGTATGCAGGAACTCCATTTTCGTATGGCACCTGAACTTCCCCCTGAATTAAAGGCTGACAATACTTAATAAACTTCGCTGTCATGCTGACACGATCTTCAGAAATCCAATCCGCGGGTATTTCCTTAACTCCATTGGCAATTTCAGAAAGAGGAGCAAGGCTTGTTTCACAACTATAAGTTTCACCCTCAGCCCGTACCAAAATAACCATTTGATCAGTCTCCCCTGCGACTGCAGCTTTAACTGCAGCACAGCCAGCCATAAAAGCTTCGTCATTATCAGTTTGGGAAGAACAATGAGCGGCTGCCCTTTGACCTGTGCCAAGCTTAGATGAACGAGCTTTGACCGCAAGGTTCTCTTCAACCAAACCTGCTAAAAAATCTCCAATTCCGCCAAGTTGCTGATGGCCAAACGCATCTTGTGCATTTGTGCTGTTAGCAACATAATTCCCATCATTATCCTGAAGGCCTTCACCAACAACTACTAAACAGTATTTGTTTTTCTTCAACACGCGTTGAACATCATCAATAAACTGCTCTTTGGAGAAAGGTAATTCAGGAAGGTAAATTAAATGAGGAGCATCATCAGGATTATCTTTTCCTTTGGCAAGAGTTGCCCCCGCAGCTATCCAGCCAGCATTTCTGCCCATAACCTCAACGATTGAAACTAGATCATGCTGCCCCATAGCCTCATGATCTAAAGCTGTTTCACGTATTGTGGTGCAAATATATTTCACCACACTCCCGTAACCAGGACAGTGATCAGTTGTTACTAAGTCGTTATCAATAGTTTTAGGTACACCAATAACTCTAAGCTCGTAGTTTTTCTCTTGTGCTAACTTTGAAATTTTATCAGCGGTATCCTGCGAGTCATTACCTCCAGCATAGAAAAAATATCTTATGTTGTGGGCCTCAAAAACTTCGAGGACTCGCTCGTAGTCTTGATCTCTTTTTAATTTAAATCGGCAAGTTCCAAGAGCTGATGCCGGTGTGTAACGTAGCCCACGAATGTTTTGCTGAGACTCTTCTGCAAGATCAATTAAATCTTCTTTGAGAATACCAAGCACACCATTCATCCCCCCGAATATTTCCTCAATACACGGATTATTGAGAGCTTCTGTCACAACTCCAGCAACACTTGCATTAATAACGGCGGTCGGTCCTCCAGACTGAGCAACCAAACAATTACCTATCAATTCTTCTGCCATAATATAAATAGATTCAAATAACGAAAAAAGGATTCATCCCACAGACGAAGTAACAAAATGGCAATCGCAAAATATTCGGAATGAACAAACGATCAACTGTAAAGATAGAAAATCAAAGTATGGATGGTGGG
This sequence comes from Opitutales bacterium, assembly GCA_965660135.1. Taxonomy (GTDB): domain Bacteria; phylum Verrucomicrobiota; class Verrucomicrobiia; order Opitutales; family Seribacteraceae; genus Seribacter. The sequence continues at coordinate 9,382 of CBFHYW010000013.1, read as the reverse complement.
TTATATTCCTTTGCATCAGGATAACGTGCTGCCCAAGAGCTTGCTCGACCTAAAAAATAATCAACTTGGGAATGAGCAGCACCAACTCGACCCTGCCCTTTTTTGATCAATGAATTAATCGTGCTTGCTTTTAATCCAACGCGTTTATCTTTAGCAAGACGCTTTGCAAGATCATTCTCCTTAATCTTGCCATTACGCAAATCTTTTACGGTAGCGACAGCATGCTCTTTGATCGCAGAGTGAGCATCTTCTCGACCAGCCCCAGCTTTAACTGCCTCCATCATAAAAGTGGTTGAAAGTAAAAAAGGCAGATAATGATTGGCTTCAGCTTTAATCATTGCGGGAAAAGCCTCCATTTGAGTAAGAACGGTTAAAAAAGTGTCAAGCAGACCATCAATAGCAAAAAATGCATCAGGTAAGGCGACTCTTCTTACGACCGAGCAGGAAACATCTCCCTCATTCCACTGATCTCCGGATAAACTTGAAATCATAGCGAGGTGACCGTTAAGTATAGCCTGAAATCCGTTTATGCGCTCGCAACTTCGACTATTCATCTTGTGCGGCATTGCCGAGGACCCAGTCTGACCTTTGGCAAACCCTTCTCCAAGAAGCTCGTGCCCAGCCATGATTCGCAAGGTTTTGGCAAAGCTGGAAGGAGCTGCTGATAAACGAACAAGAATTGAGACCACTTCAAAATCAAGACTTCTGGGGTACACCTGCCCAACATTTTGCCAGTTCGCGGTGGCACCTAAGTGCTCCATAACCTTACGGTCAAGGAGTTCTGCTTTGTCTACATCCCCAAGCAGGGTCACCTGATCCAAGCGAGTTCCAACAGCACCCTTTAATCCGCGATAGGGATAGGTCGCGCACAAACTTGAAAGAGCATCAAGGACACGCTCTAATTCCTCTCCCCAGTTGGCCATTCTTTTCCCCAAGGTAGTAACCTGAGCAGGAACATTATGAGAACGAGCGGTTAAAGGGATTTCTTTATACTCCCTCGCTTTTTCAGCCAATGCCAAAAGAGCCGCCACTCCTTTTTCTAAAATTAAACTGAGGGCACGGTGAATTTGAAGTTGCTCGACATTCTCAGTCAAATCCCGGCTTGTCATTCCTTTGTGAGCATGCTGGTGACCAGCTTTTTCAGCAAATTCTTCAAGCCGTGCTTTTACATCATGCTTGGTTATTTTCTCACGTTCCTGAATCGCACTTAAATCAACCAAGCCCTTTACCTTAATTGAGGATTCAATGGCACCATCCTCAATTTTCACCCCAAGGTCTTTTTGAGCTTTCATAACCGCAATCCAAAACTCTCTTTCTAAAATTATTTTCCCCTGGGCTGACCACAGGGTTTTCATTGGGTTTGAAGCATAGCGCTCGGCAAGAACATTTGAGATTTCGGTTGTCATAATAAAGTGCTTTAAAAGGATTCTAACTTTTCACAGACAGAACGTATAATAAATTCAGGAGTAGATGCCCCAGCAGTTACGCCTACAGAACTAAAACCTTTAAAACTTTCTTTCTCAATATCTCCTGCGGTTTCTATGTGAAAAGTAGGTTTATCATAACTGGATGCCAACTTTGCGAGCTTCCTCGTGTTCGCGGAGTGTTTACCACCGATGACGACTATTGCCTCTGCACCTTCGTTAACCAACTGAACTAAATCAGATTGGCGCTCCTTGGTTGCACCACAAATTGTATCAAAAATAATTAGTTGAGGATATTTTTCTGATAAAATTAAGGAGAGAGTTTTAAATTCATGAGTAAACATTGTTGACTGGGATACCATAACAACACCGTTTTTAAAACTGGGTAAATTATCTAAATCTTGTTTGTTGGTTATTACATGGCCACGATCTTTAGCATAACCCAACAATCCAGTAACCTCAGGATGCTTGGGGTCACCAAAAATCACCACATCAAAACCCCGCTCAGCATGAGCCTTAATTTTCCCGGCTATTATACCGACATCCGGACATGTTCCATCTCTAAAAGGAAGCCCCAAACCTTGTAAATACTTCCTTCTCTTTGGGGAAATACCATGAGCACGAACTACTACGACAGATTCCTTTGCTTGATCCGCCGGAAGATCCAGGGTCGAATTACTTTGGTAATCTCCGACCTCCCGAATATCTTCCTTTCCCAGAGCATTCATCATTTGACTATTATGGATTAGCGGACCATCGGTGTAAACCGTCCGACTCCCCCCTTGTGCTTCTTCGCGGGCAACTTGAATAGCACGCTCAACTCCCCAACAAAAACCTGCACTCTTTGCTCTGATAACTTTCATTTTAGAATAAATTCAATACCGAGATTTATCGTGTAGTACAATATTGATTTGCAATCATCCCCAAAAGAATAAAAAAATTAACATATGTTTAATACTATCGCCCCTAAATCTTTAAAGCCACTCTCCCTCGCTATTCTTTGTTGCCTTTCCAATTTATGGGCAGATGAGAAGAAAAAAGAAATTTATCAAAAAGGAGAGCGTACGAAAGATGGAATTGGGAAATATTACATGGGGCGTGAAATTTCACAGGTAATGGGGCACCTTGGTGCTGGTTGGCTTGAAAGACCAAAGAGAGAACAGGAAGAAAGAACTGACCTCCTCATAAAAAACATGCAATTATCAAAATCAGATCAGGTCGCAGATATTGGTGCTGGTTCAGGATATTTCTCTTTTCGAATCTCTCCTCTTGTTCCCGAAGGAAAAGTTCATGCTGTTGATATTTCCCCTCAAATGCTCGGTATAATTAGAGCAAAAAAAGGAAAGGGGGAATTTGAAAATGTTTTGACCGTGCAAAGTACTATTAAAAATACTACCCTCACGAAGGATTCCATTGATTGTGCTCTTCTTGTCGATGCATACCACGAATTTTCATATCCTCGTGAAATGGCTGAATCCATTTACGATTCCTTAAAACCGCAAGGGAAACTTATTCTAATCGAATACCGAAAAGAAGATCCTGCTGTTCCAATTAAATTGCTTCATAAAATGAGTGAAAAACAGGTAAAAAAAGAAATCAGTCAGGTTGGATTTAAATGGAAAAAGACACTGAATTTTTTGCCCCAACAACATTTCATAGTTTTTGAAAAACCTGGGAATTAAAAGCAAGTCTTTTTTAAGTGCAATCAAATGCTTGCCGGTAAATTCAGACTTTTTTTTAAATCGCTCTGCTGGTTGACTTTAAGCCTTGGCCTTCAGGCTGATAACTGGAATCGTTTTCGCGGTCCAAACGGTACAGGTTTATCAATCGGGGGAAATATTCCTATAGCATGGTCTGAGGACAGTTACCGTTGGGTGATCGAACTCCCCGGAGTGGGACACTCCTCTCCTGTCATCTGGGAAAATAAAATCTTCACTACCAGTGCCGATGAACAAAACGGTGAACAATTTGTGCAATGCGTAGATACAAAAAGCGGACAAGTACTCTGGAAAAAAAGATTTCAATCAAAGACTTACTCCCATCATAAATTTAATAGTTTTGCATCCGCTACTCCATGCGTAGACAGTAACAGCCTCATCGTATCATGGACTACAAAAGAATCGAATGACTTACTTTGCCTAGACCATAATGGATCAGTCAAGTGGCGGCGCAATTTCGGAAATTACAAGACGCAACATGGGAGCGGATTTTCTCCAATCATTTACCAAGAACGAGTGATAATGACTCATGATCACGAGGGAGAATCTGCCCTTTTGGCTCTCGACAAAGAAACTGGTAAAACGCTGTGGAAGACTGTACGAGTTGGCTCAAAGCCCTCTTCATCAACTCCCTGTATACATAAAAACATAAAGGGAAATACCCAAGTTATTTGTAACTCAATGTCCCATGGATGTTATGCGGTAAGTATTGAGGATGGAAACATTCTATGGGAAACAGGACCGGGTTCATTGGACAAAAGGAGCGTTTCATCCCCTATACAGAGTGGTGGTTTCTTTTTTGCAACCTGTGGCTCAGGCGGTCGTGGAAGTCGCTTAATTGGGGTTCGCCCACCTATGCCATCCTCAAAAAGCCCCCCTCCCAGTTACATTCTCACCCGAAATATTCCTTATGTCCCGACTCTATTAGCGGTCGATCAATTCATCTTTTTACTGTCGGATGGCGGTATAGCTTCCTGCATGGAAAGAGACACGGGCAAAATATTTTGGCGGGAAAGAATGGAAGGGAATTATTTTGCCTCACCCATTTTGATTAATGATGTAATTGTTATTGTTTCCCGTGTCGGAGAAATCACCACATTGCGAATTGATGATCAAAAAATGACCATTCTTGGAAAATCACAACTGAATGATCAAACTCACAATACACCCGCAGTGGGTTCCAACTCTGTTTTTTTTCGTACTTATTCAAAACTTTTTTGCTTACCCTTAGCACAGCTTTGACCATAATGACTTTTAATTTTAATTCTCACCTTAAATCACAATGAAATTATTTATTACTATATCCTTAATGTTTTTAGCGCTTTTACCTTATGTACATTCCGAGTCTGTTGAAGTTGCTGGATACTCTTTTTCTTCGCCTGCGAAATGGGAATCATCCACTCCCACTTCTAAAATGCGGAAAGCTCAGTTTAAAGTTCCTGGAACTTCAGGCAATGAAGCCGAGGTCGCTTTTTTTTATTTTGGAGGAGGAGGTGCGGGGGGAGTAAAGGCAAATGTGGAGCGTTGGATGAGCCAATTTGAGGAAGCAAAAGACAGAATCGTAAAAAGTACAACTATCGGAGAAACCCCGGTTACCTATGTGCAAGCACATGGAACTTTTTTAAGCGGAGGTTTTGTCGGACCGAAAACACCCAAACCCAATTTTGCTCTGCTCGCTGCAATTATAGAAGGGAAAAACGGGGCGATATTTATTAAAATGACCGGACCTAAAGAAACAGTTGAAGGTCAAGTCTCAGCAATGAAAAAAATGGTACTTGCGTCCTTGGACAAATAGCTAGAAACCTATTTATTTTTGAACGGATAACTATCTTGGATCCCCAAAAACACACTTTCTGCATACTCCTCAACCAAGCTAGTTCTCAATTTACCGGAGACCATTTTCCTTCCAGTATAATCGCCCATTAGAATATGCTTATAAGCATTAACTGAATTCGCTACATAGGGTTCTAAGAATATTACCGGGCATAAGTAAATCCGATTTGCCAATAAATTTCTTCCCCACACTCCTTCCACATTTCCAACTTTAACTGCATTCGGACCTTTATATGCAAAGGCAGGAAGTCCAGTCATTTTCGAAAAGGATTTAGAAATATTCTCTGCAAATATTTTTTCAGTCTCGTGCCAACCATTTAATAATCGGAATATCATTTCAAATCGTTGCTTGTCATCCGCAACTTCCCCACCCATGTAACACCCATTAACAAGAACATGGTAGTCATTTCGCGTTACAAGTGAGAAGTGATCGGGGTCATCCCAAGGAGCAGCATTTAGATGTAGGCAAATAACCAAATCGGGTTTGATCTTTTCATTTATTAACTGGGCTCGAGCATAAATTTCGCTGACCCTGTAAAAAAGAACTTCTTTTTTCTTTTTAATAAAGTCTTCTCTCTCTTTATCAGGATATATCTTATTGAATAATTTTTCTCTGTTAATCATCCAATCTTCAGCCTCCTTTAAGAAATCTTTTGGACGTTGTTCTGTCACAGGATCATTATCCGACCTAACTATGCTCACTACGGCTCCTCTTTCCTGTAATTTTTTTCTTAAAACCTTCGCTACTTTTAAAGTGATGTCACCTTCCTTTACTGTTAGTTTGCCATCAATTGAAAAATGCCTTCCTTCCATTTGAGAATACACCCCTCCGATGTGCCCAGGATCCAGAGCAATTCGATAACCTGATAAAGTCGGATTTGAATCACTATTCTTATCTCTTTTTTTACCCTTACTTATAAAAGATAGGTCATACCAATCATCTGATTTACTTGCTATTCTAATACGAGCAATATCTTCCTTTACTTCAATCCAATTCTTAAACCAGGAAGATCTCGGACAGTATACATTACCCAAAACTTGGGTAAACTCCTCCTTTGTTATCTTGTTCTGAAAAGGATCGAGCAATGACCAATCAACTATTTTATTACTAGCCGAACCCGTCGCTTTGAAAGTACTAAAAGCAAAAAGGAAAACGCATAATTTCAAACCCCAAAACACCATGCGTATAACAATGAGGGAGTAAAAAGGGTTTGCAAAGTTTTTTCTTTTTACCGAGGACTCTAACTACAACTTTTAGTGGAATGAAATTTAATAACCAGCCTTCTGAAATTTTTAAGGATAAGGAAATCCTGCTCCTTGAAGATGATCTGCTCTTGGGAAAACGAATTGCTGCCTTTCTTGAAAAAAGTGGTGCTGAAATAACTCATTGCCAAAGTCTTGAAGAAGCAAGAAGAGCCCTAACCGACCTTAGCTTTGATGCTGCACTCTTTGATCTAAACCTACCGGACGGCGACAGCCTCGAACTTCTGAGGGAAGGAATTGTACCCCAAAGTACTTCGGCGGTTCTCATGACCGGCGAAGGTGGGATTCGCTCCGCTGTTGAAGCAATTCAGTTAGGTGCATCTGATTACCTGAGCAAACCTTTTGACCTCGATGAACTGGCCTATATTTTTGCCCGAGCAGACAACCGGAGAAAAAATGTTAGGATTAACCAGCACAACCGGGAGAAGGAAAAGAAGAAAACGGATGATCTATTTTTTGAAGGTGCGTTTGCTAAGGACTTAGAAAAACTGAAAAAAATACTCGATGCAGACCGAAGGCTCGCTGCAAACCTCCCTCCCCTGCTCATCGATGGTCCAACCGGTTCCGGAAAATCTACTTACGCACGCTGGATTCATGCTCATGGTCCCAGGTCTGAAAACTCTTTTGTCGAAGTTAATTGCTCCGCAATTCCGGAGAACCTGATTGAATCTGAACTCTTCGGACATGAAAAAGGAGCATTTACCGATGCCCAAAATGCCCGTATCGGTCTTTTTGAAGCGGCCGACCAAGGCACCCTCTTTTTGGACGAGATCGCAAGCCTTTCGCTCTCGGCACAAGCCAAGGTTTTGCTGGCGATTGAAAACGGGGTCATTCGTAGAGTCGGAGGAACGAAAGAGATAAAAGTGAATATAAGAATTATTGCCGCAGCCAACCAAGACCTGCGGCAGATGATTATGAGTCGAGAATTCAGAGAGGACTTATTTCATCGGTTGGATCTATTACGGATCAATATTCCCGAACTTAAGACCAGGGGTACTGACATTCTTCCACTGGCTAAACATTTCCTTTCCGCTCTAAGCAAAAAATATAGGTTCCCCGTACCCAAAATAACAAAATCCAGTGAGGCTTACATTCTTCGCCACGAATGGACTGGTAACACGAGAGAATTAATACATGACCTCGAACGGGCATTAGTCATGGCCGAAAAAGGGCAAGATCTCGAACTTTCCAACGATCCACAAAGCGGGTTAAAAAACAACACATTGCTTGACGAAAATGATTGGCTCAATCCCTCTTTCGTCTTTCCAGAGGATGGGTTCGATTTGGAAAAAGAAATCCTTCGACTGATCGAACGAGCAATTTCCCAAGTAAATGGAAATATTTCGGAAGCAGCCAGATTACTTGGCGTGCCAAGGGATTATATTCGCTACCGACTTCAGAAAAAAGGGGAATAATATTCGGGAATTATTTCCAATTGCCCCCATCAACTTGGGGATTATTTCCAAATACCCCGAATGCCAAATAGATTGAAATTTTCGTTAAATACTGATAAACAGCATGTTAAAGAATTAATCAGCTTTGGCATCATAAATGGTTTAATAAATCCAAAGTTTATAATAATAACCAAAACAGATATGAAAAAATTAATCACCTTATTGCTCGTTAGCAGCCTTTATTCTACTTGGGCCACTGCACAGGAAAAGTCATCCATCGAAAAACCAAAGTTTGGAGATTCACAAGACCGCCCGAAATTTGTAAAAAAAGAATTCCCTAGGCATTGGGGCAAGCCTCCTGCTGCACAAGTTAAAGATTATGTTGATCTTCCTAAAGGTTTTGGTAACGGAAGTTCCACTCTTGCAAACTGGATCAAAGAGAACCTTAAAAAAGACTCCATCGAAAAGCCCGAAATCCTGACTGAAAGAGAAAAACTAGATCCCCGGAAACATGAAGCCGAAGTTATAGGAGCATTGAAAGAAGGTCGCATGACCAGAGAGGAAGCCCAGAAAAAACTAGGTGCACTGAGGGGGGAAATGGAAAAGAAAGGCGAATTCAAGAGGCCAAAACGTCCAGTAAAACCGGAATTAAGTGATGCAGTAAAAGATAGCCTTGCCGAAATTAAAGCCGATCAGCAACAACTTCACGATTCAATGAAGGCCAAATTGGCAGATCTTGGCGAAAGTGCATCCAAGGAAGACATGCGTGATGCGATTGAAACATTCAAGGCGGAAAATAAGGAAAAATTCGATGCGATCAAACAAGCACATGAAGCGATTCGCGAAAGTATCAAAACAGCTCGTCCTGAAAAACCCGAGAGACCCGAACTCAACGCTGAGTTAAAAGTAAAAGTAGAAGCCCTAAAAGAAAAACACAAAGAGTTACACACCGCCCGTAAAGAACTCCACGAACAGCTTAAGGAAGCATCGAAAGAAGAAAAGCAGGTATTGATCACTGATTTCAAAGAGAGCAACAAAGCAAAGCACGAAGAGATTAAAACTCAATCCAAGGAAATTAAGGAAGAAATCAGGGCCATTGTCGAAACAGAAGCTACCCGAACTTCTGATCTGTAATATCTCCAATTTTATAGCTAAATATAACTGATAGGAAGGAGCGATTTTTTCGCTCCTTCCTTTTTCTTTGGCAAAACTAAAACAACATTTTAACATGGTCTCTTGATTACGGGAAATTATAAGTTTCTTAATTTGCTAAGTGTATTGCTTATACATACTTCGGGAGTACTTTCAGAGCATGCATTTGCTCAGGTCATAAGAGAACCTTCTTCCTTTGTTTCAAACTTGGGAAACCTAGAGGACCTCAATTTTGGTGGTTTTGTTGCAAGTCCAGTTCCCAACAAAATTACCGAAACTCCCATACAGGCAGTTTCAGTAGAGCCCCCTCCATCGCCCTCGCCTCCCACGCAAAATGCTCCGGCTAAAAAGGAAAGTGTAATGACCGATGAGGAGCTTGAATTTCTTCTCTTTGGCTCGATAGATGAAGTCGGTCTCCCAGAAACTGAATCGGAGGAAAATAATTTTATTGAACTCGCTGAATCCAAAAGCTGGCTGCCGTCCGTTTCTGCATCAGTTGGTTTCGGGGTTTCAGATAACCCCATGTATGGACCCTACATTCGGGAATCAAGCACATACATGGAATTTGAGGCAGAGAGTTTTTTACTGAGACAGGCAG
>CBFHYW010000012.1:0-27739 GCA_965660135.1 Opitutales bacterium | reverse complement strand
CGCGATGAAACTTTTGGTTATGCTGATCGTTTTGACGAAAAATATGATTTTGTTCGCACATACAGAAAAGGAAAATGGAAGTATATTCGAAATTATCAGGGCTTCTACCCTGATGGATTACAGAATAATTATCGTTATAAAATGTTGGCTTTTCAAGAGTGGAGGGAGCTTTACCATAAAGGAGAACTTTCCTCAGCTCAGCAGCAGTTTTTTGAGCCCCGCCCCCCTGAGCAATTGTTCGATTTATCTACAGACCCTCATGAAGTCATGGATTTATCAGGTAGCCCTGAATATAGAAAAATTTTGCTGGAACTAAGGGTGGAATTACAATCAAGGGTTAAGGGAATGAATGACCTAAGTTTTTATCCGGAAAGCCATATGGTCAAAGAAGCACTCATTGACCCTATTGAATATGGTCGCTCTCATTCGCAGGAAATTTCCCGTTTAGTTGATGTGGCTGATCTTGCTTTGCTTACATTTAATGAGGCGAAACCACGATTGGTTGAGATTTTTAAAGATGGTTCAATGTGGGAACGCTATTGGGCTTGTATGGTGTGTTCAAATTTTGGTGCTTCTGCAAAAAGTTTATCCGGAAAGCTTGATTCTCAATTAAACGATCAAAATTTAATGGTTCGCATGCGTGCAATTGAAGCCCTCGCACTAATTGAAAATAGGGATCCCATGGATTTACTTATTGAAATTTCAAACCGGACCGAGTCACCCGTGGAATTATTGCTAACCTTAAACACTCTAGCTTTTGTTCGCGATCATCATGGATTTAAACTCGAACCTCAACTTTTAAAGCCTCGTGTTACTAAAGGAGAGTTTACCCGTAGGCTTGAGTATTTTTCCCAAGAGTAGAAGTCTTTCTATAGTGCTTTTTAAATAGTGCAGTAATGTTACTATTTTAGAGAGATAAAAACGAATAAATATCCGATTATAGAATCTTCACTGGAATAAATCTTAAAGGCTAAAAAGCTTACTCTATAATCAGTGTTAAACTTCGGCATGTGGTTCGGGCAAACCACATGCCTTTTTTTGACCCTTTTTGCTTAAATGGAAGGAACGGGGCTATTGAAACCGGTTTCCTGAAAATGCTTTGCTACCCATTTAGGTTTTTTAATACGAGTAATTATTTTTTGGGCCGGCTTTGGTATTTTGAGCGAAGCCGAGTGTGCCTTGAGTCAAGATCGACACTTTTTCCGTTTATAACCATATTAAGTACTGAAGTTCTGATATCTAGAATATCTCCAGATGTAGCAATAAAAGTGGCATTTTTTCCTTTTTCAAGACTACCCAGTTCATTTTTGACTCCACAAATTTCTGCCGGTTCAATGGTAATGGCGGCTAATGCCTTTTCTCTACTCAGACCATAAGCAACCCCATGGGCGGCATGATAAGGAAGGTTTCTTTGATTAGCGGTAGACCAACCGCCCAAAGGAAGTCCAATAGAAAGTCGTACCCCGGCTTGAGCCAAGATGCCAGGTGCACGAAATTGCTCATCATGAGGAGAGTTTCTGTGGGTAGGCCGGTTGAATATGTGTCTGTAGATAACGGGAACATTCTCCTCTGCCAACCAATCTGCCAGTTTCCAAGCCTCTTTTGCACCTGATAAAATAATTGAAAGTTTTCTTTTTTTTGCCCATTCAATTGCTGCTTTGATCTGTCTCTTTTCTTCAGCATGAACCATAATCGGAATTTGCCTGTCAATTGCCGGGAGCATAGCCTCCCATGATGGCATTTGACGAAAGTTTAAATCTTTGGATAACTTTGCTTTTTTATATGCTTCTGCTTGGTCAAAAAATTCATCAATTTCCAAAATCCTTTTCTCTCTATCTGTTAATTGTTCTTCAATAGATTTGGGTGATGGATCTTTTTTTTGACGGGGTTTGGGGAGGGCCAGGCCATGTCCGGGCCACCAAAGATGTAAGGCAACTTTTTTTCTTAGAGTCATTTCCTCAATTCCCCATCCATTTAAAACCATAAATCCAGAAGTACCCGATATTATCCCCCCCATCGGGATAATTAATGAATGCGTAATTCCATTTGCACGGGCAACTGGAATGAGTTCTGAGTCTGGGTTAACAGCAACCCAAGCTTCAATTCCTGGTGTGTGCGTTCCAACTTCAGATAGGTCACGGGTTGGCCTTATTGCACTGATCTCGGCAAGTCCGAGGGAGGAACCTGGGCTTATTAAACCGGGGTATATCTCAAGTTCTCCCCATTCAATGATCTTACATTCTTTCGGATGTTTAATCGATTTTCCGATTTTTAAAATTTTTCCATCTTTAACCAGGATTTCTCCAGGTACAAAAGATAGGCTTGGGGTCGATTGAACCTTTTTTGCCCGAAATAGAGTAAATTTTTCAGCACCTGCCAAAAGAGGTGTAACCATGAGCAAAGATAAGAAAAAGTATTTTTTCATTGGTGAACTCCTTCCTTATGATTTTCATGAGACCTGCAGGAATGTGGAAACAAATCACACGCTGTTCCTAGGGAGTGTTGGAAGAATTTAAATTTCGCACTTTGAGATACATCTTTCTGTTTGCCGGAATTTAAGGTGTCTTTTGCCTTAGCAATGAGAGCATCTCTCTCCCTTTTTTTTGCTAGGTCGCGCCTTTTATAGGTTTTGATTTCATAAAAAAGCGTACCTTCGATCCATGTTTGCTCACACTTTGATCGATAGTCGAGAGGGTTTCCTGACCAAATTGCAAAATCTCCATCTTTTCCTACTTCAATGGATCCTACCCATTTATCAATCCCCAGTTGCTTGGCTGGATTGAGGGTGACAAACTTTAGAGCTTCCATTTCTGTAAGGCCTCCATATTTAACAGCTTTGGCCGCTTCCAGATTCATTCTGCGTGCATGGTCCGGGGAGTCGGAATTGAAACTTACCACGCATCCTCTGTTGTGCATAATCGCTCCCGCGTATGGGATTGCATCATAAACTTCAAATTTATAAGCCCACCAATCGGAGAAAGTCGAGGCGCCAGCTCCATGCCGGGCAATTTCGTCTGCTACTTTATAGCCTTCAAGAACATGCTGAAGGGTAGCCACGCGAACTCCAAATTTTTCCATAGTTCGAAGAAAGACCAGTATTTCATCCTGTCGGTATGAGTGGCAATGTATAAGTCTTTCACCACGAATGATTTCAAGGATTGCATCGAGTTCCAGGTTTTTTTTCTGGGGAATTCCTTGGCTCGCTTCCCGGAGCAGGTTTTTTTCATAGGCAATAGCGGCAAGAAATCTATTTTCGAAAAATGTTTTAACGCCCATACGTGATTGCGGAAAACGAGTGGTATATTTATCTCCCCAGTTTGCCTGTTTAACATTTTCTCCAAGAGCAAATTTAATACCTTTGGGCGCTTCTTTTATAAGTAGTTTTTCAGGGGGATGTCCAAGTCTTAATTTAATAACCGCATTTTGCCCACCAATTGGATTGGCCGAGCCGTGAAGAAGGTTACATGTGGTAACACCACCTGCTAATTGACGCTCAATATTTACACTTTCAGAATTAATAACATCCTCAATACGAACCATTGCAGTGGAGGGTAGTGTGGATTCATTAACCCTACCAAGGATCATTGCATGGCTGTGGCAATCTATAATACCAGGGGTGATGTGTTTGCCCTGAAGGTCGATCACTTTGATTTTGGAACGATCTAAGTTCTTTATTGTTTTTCCAAGTGCACTAATTTTTCCATTCTTAATAAATACTTCACCGTTCTTTAATTTCCCATTCATTGAGCAGGTCCAAATGGTCGCATTGGTAAAAAGAATGGATGAAGGCATCTTAATCGGTTTTCGGTCTTCGCTTGGAAACCGCGCAATTAACTGATCTTTTTTAATCTTGGAGGCGTTGGAATCAGTATTTTCATTTTTCTGAGATTTTTGAACAGGATGAATAAATGGTCTCCCTTTAATCCAAGTCGAATGAATGGAAACATCTTTTGAAAAATAAGTACCTCCATTAACTATAAAAAGATTTGCAAGCTTCCCCTTTTCCAGCGTGCCCGCATATTTTTCCGCACCCAGAAGTTTAGCCGGGTTTATGGTGAGAGCAGCAAGAGCATTTTCTTGAGTCAACCCTCTTTCAATCGCTTGTAGGAGGTTTTTATGAAATTCAATGAAATTTGTTCCGGTTGTGGTGATCGAAAGAGACTTTGTCTTTTTCGCTAAAAGGGCAGGATTGCTCGGCGCATGGTCCCATGCCCGAAGTTGATCGAGGGAAATTTGTTCCCAATCATCTTCCTCTTTCAGGTTTGCCAATGCCGGAAAAATTAAAGGGCTAATGTAGGAAAGTAAATTTGAACAGGCAAGGTCGGGCCTTCTCCATTCATCTCCAGTAGCAATCAAAACTGGGGAAAGATTAAATTTCTGACCCAGTTTGATTGCACGATTGGTCATGAGGCAACTACCTGACTCAATCCAAATCGGCCTGGAATCTTGTTCCGTAAGCACAGTGCTTAAGGCTTCTATTCCAGGGTGAGGAGAGAAGGGGAGCCTTGTAGGTTTGTTTGCTTGGTAAGCAAGTTGACGCCGTGCATATTCAACTTCCATGAACGCTTGTCTTATAACGGCAAGCACACCCATTAAAGATGATGGATAAACGGCTGGCGTTTCATTTTTTCCAACTGGGTCAAAGGCCAGGATTTGTGCGACTTCTTTTTTTAAAATACTATCATTTGGGTTTTCATTTAAGAGAAGGACAGAGGGGCCTGTTCCCCTGAAAATGCCATCAGAGGGAGCGATATGTGCCATGGTGAAACCATTTTTGCGTAAGTCTTCCCATTTTTTTTCATCAGGTTGGAAGGTGGTTACAAGTTTTTTTTGGGGGTGGACGCCCGCGACTTCGAATCCGGGTCCTTTCTCTCCCATATCCAGACGAGTTGATGGCACACCGTGAAAGGAGAGACCAGCCGTAGCATGGATGTGTTGATCGTGATCCAGTTCGAGTAAACCTGATTCGCTTGCACCACTGAGCAGATATGAATCAATTAATCCCGGATAAATTGTCTTTCCATCCATCTTCCATAGCCGGTACGCGGGGGGGATATCAAAATCTTTTCCCACTCGTTCAATAATTCCTTCTCGGATGAGTATGGTGCCTTGTTTGATTCGTCTTTCTGGGTTTACCTGAATGTCTCCACCCACCAAGGCATGAATATCTAAAACCTTTGGTTTTTCACCGGGATATGTAAAGTCATTCCCATTTACATTAATTATAAGGAAAAAAAAGAGGGGAAGAACAAAAAAAATCTGAACAGTAAACATTATAAATGTAAGAATGCGTCGAGTCTAATTCATAGCAATCTAAATGAAAAGCTGCTTGATATATTAAAATAGAAAATAATAGAAAATAATCGCTTTTCTTAAGCGGTGTGTTGAAGTAATCAAAATTAAAGTGAATTATTTATTTTCCCAATCATTTTGCTTACTTAATTTTTTTATAATTAACGGTTTTACGTTCGGAGGTTATCTTTTTGCGAACAAGGCTGATCAGATTGAGGTCTCAGCACGATTTTTAGTTGGTGCTGATTTTCTTTCATCTCCTCGTGTCAAAACACGATCTGGCGATGAATGCAGCATAGCAGTAGGCCGAGAACTTTTAGAGTCGGAAAATCCCAATTTAGATTTTGAAGGAACTTACCTTTCTGTAACGCCAATTATAATTGATCATAAAGTTATTCTGCAAGGTTTTGGATTTGTGGGAGCGGGGAAAATAAATGGTGACGATGGAATTTTTTTAAAAGCAAAAAATGTATTGAGTGAGTTTAAAGCAAAGCAATTTAATACACCGTTAACCCAACCCTCTTTTGCTGATGAACTTGAAATGCGCGGAATGTTTAAGCTTGGTGGCGTTCCTCATATCTCCCTTTATTTCAAATCGGGTGGTTCATTTTGGTTGAAGAAAGGCGAGCAGAAAAATGGAATTAAATTGATTCAATATTATTGTAATAGTCAAATCCCCCATGTGATTCTCAAAAAAGGTACTGAGTTGGCTAGGGTAAATTTTTCTTCCCAATCAATTGAACCGATGAGATTTTCTAAAAATATTACTGGTGGTGGAACTGTCTTCTCTGTTGAGGTGAAATCGGGAGAGTTTGTAACTTTGAAAGTTTTGGGTACTAATGGAAGAGTTGTAAGTTGTTCTGTTACTGCTGAAATTCTCTAATTTCTGATGGAAAGATTATTTTCTTAGGGCACTTTGCAACTTGATAATGTTCAGCGGGAACTTTTTGGAAGAATTCTGGACGGGAAGAATGATCACTTGCCGAGATATCAAGTTAAAGGTTTACAAATTAAGGATCAACTCGTCATTGAAAAAGTGGAAGGGGTATTCATCCAATCCTGACTTTTACAGGTGATTCTAAAGACATTGTATCGGGCATGGTTTTTGAGATCAGTAAAGAAGAATTGAAATAGGTGGAAGACTACGAAAGAGTTTCTGTAAAGATGACTTCTGGTGACGAGGTATGGGTTTACCGTGCAGTCCCGAAATTAGATTTCTAAGCATTTAATCTTTTAAACTGTTCGACAATTTTATAAGCCATTGTTTTTTTAGAGTATTACTAACTTTTTTTATAATTAAATGATTGAAATATCTGAAATACAGCAAGCGGATGAAGCGGTTTTAACTTCGGTTAATCGTTTACTGCCTCAATTATCAAAGTCTGCCAAACTCATCGAC
The DNA here is from genome assembly GCA_965660135.1 of Opitutales bacterium. Classification (GTDB taxonomy): domain Bacteria; phylum Verrucomicrobiota; class Verrucomicrobiia; order Opitutales; family Seribacteraceae; genus Seribacter. The sequence continues at coordinate 21,048 of CBFHYW010000012.1, read as the reverse complement.
ATAAAGCAGTTAAACAGATTAACTGAATCTGAATGTACTCGCCTTTATTTTGCCAAAGAGGGAACCGAAGTGTTGGGCATGTTAAGCTTGGTTGTTTTTCCTATACCCACTGGAATTAAGGCATGGATTGAAGATGTGGTTGTAGACGAAAGAGCAAGGGGTAAAGGCGTTGGGAAAGCCTTGATGAAAAAAGCTTTGGCAGAAGCGGGAAATCTTGGAACCAAAAGCATTGATTTAACTTCACGCCCGAGTCGGGAGACCGCCAATAAACTTTATCAGTCTATCGGATACCAAGAACGAGAAACAAATGTTTACAGATATAAAATATCTTGATTATTTTAAGCCAATCTCATTAGATATTTTTTCGCATAAATTCCTGCGCACTCTGCGTGGATAGATTAGATGCACATGAAATCCACCACCGTAGTAGATCGATTACTCACTTCCTAACCCCCTCTCATATGAGTTCTGAATTATTTTTTTCCTTCCTTATGTTCTTTCAAGTTCAGATGGATTCCATACGTAAAAGTGGATTCTATCAAATTGTGGATGAGAAATTTCCTCAGGTTGCACAGGGTTTGAATGAGTTGGAGTCTGAAGATGAAGTTAAAAAATTCATGAATTTAACTGGTTTAGAATTCAACAATCTAAAAAGTTTTAACTTAACGGTCGAAGGGTTGGATGGGATGTCAAAGTTAAAGGGAGGTACTCCGAAGTTCGGATCAGATATTGATCTCCTTGCTTCGACTAGATTTGAGGGACAACTCAAGCCTGAAGAATTAATTTCCTACATGCTTGATCAACTGGAGCAAGAGAAGGGCAAGGAGGAAAGAACTCGGGTTGAGAAAACTAAAAAGATAGCAGGGGGTATTACATATATAACTATCCCTCTTGAAGTTATGAATCTTGAAGGAAATCAGAGTGCATCTGATTTATTGATGGCCTTTAAAAATGGGAAGAAAGAATCTGAGATTTTTGTTGGGATTCCCGAAAAAGTTAAAGGTATTATTAAAAAGGGAGATTCCGGACCTCAACTCAATTGCCTTGAGGCCATGTCCAAAAATCGGCAAGTCACACTTGCAATAAAAGTGGATCCAGCAGTTTGGGAACGGCCAGAGTTTTCTGCCAACCAACAGAATCCATTATTTGCCGGATTGGCGAATTCGGTAAAGGGCATTCGCGAATTTGGTGTTTCATTAAGTTTTCTTGAAGAATCTATGGGGATTGAATTGTGCGTTCATTGCGTGGATACTCAGTCCGCGCTAGGTCTATGGACTATTGCTCAGGGCGGGTTGGGGATGGCTCAGTTAGCGATGTCTCAGGAAGGTTCCCGAGTTCCATCCATTTTAGGGCGTATCAAAACGCAGGCAGTTGAGAAGAATGTTTTTGTGAGAGTTGAAGTTCTGCCTGAAGACTTGGATGAAATGGAGTCTCAATTAATGCCTAACTCTGGTAGTTCTCAACCAAGCGATATTGAAACCGCAGTAAAGGCAACGGATCCACTTATTGGTCAAAAGGCTCCTAATTTCCAGACTCAATTCCTAAATGAAGAAGAATTTAAACTTTCTGACCAAAAAGGAAAAGTGGTCATTCTTGATTTTTGGGCAACTTGGTGTGGTCCATGTGTTCGTGCTTTACCCGAATTGCAAAAAGCAACTTCTAGTTTCAACAAAAAAAATGTTGCTCTTTTGGCAGTCAATCAAGGCGAGTCCAAAAAAGTAATTTCTAAATTCTTAAAGAAAAAACAACTCAAAGCTTTATCTGTGATTATGGACGAAACTCGAAAGATCGGTGGCGACTATAAAGTTAAAGGCATTCCGAAAACTGTAATTATAGACCAAAAAGGAGTTGTTCGGCATGTCCATGTGGGTTTTTCATCTGGTATGGGCGAGCGCCTAAAGGGTGAAGTTAATAAACTTTTGTTAGAATAATATATTGTAGATCTAGCTCTTTATTAACAGATTAAGTTTTTTTAATCTCATGAGATATTAAATTTTTGTCTAAATTGTTATAATCTTCTCTATTAGATAGGTACTTCCGCTTTGGAAGATTGATGAAACCCTATTCTTAACGCCTAAATGGAGATATAGCACTATGATGAAAGTTAACGACTTCCTAAAATACGACATCACACTGAAGATTGATTACGATGATTATTTTCGATTGATCTATGACACCAAATATTTAATTGAGGCACGATTAGGACCCAACCGTACTTTCATTGCGACTAAGGCGGTTTATGGAAATAGTAGAAAAAAAGCCGTCCAACAGGCAGTTCAATGGTTTTGGAAAGATTTTAAAGGGGTTTTGGGTAGTGCACATAAAGTCATGACGATTAATGATCCATATGAAGAAGTTTGTTACAGTGATGATTTTGCATGCAATGATTTGGGGAACAAATATCTTGATGATAAGGCACTTAGCCGTCTAATTGAGGAAGCGAACGGAGATTTAGTTCGGGATGAGAGCGAGGGAAGTGAAAAACATCCTCCCAATAGTGTTAAAAGAACCAAAAGAAGGCGTAAGCAGAATATACAATTAACCACTCGCCTTTCTCAATCACCGGGTGGTACAATTTACTACAAAATGAAAGAGCTTTCGGATAAAGGTAAAAAGGTTCGTCCTAAAGCTAAGATGATTAAACTTTCCTCTAAAAGTCTTGAAAAAGCGATTCGCGAAGTTGAACGTAGGGGGTTGAATAAATTCGAAAAACTTGGGTCAATTCCAAAACCTTCTCGGATTGCTAAAGGAAAGGTTGTCCAGACTTCATAATTGTTGATCATGGTAGGCGATACTCATGACCGATCTGCTGAACTCGTCCAGTTGATGATGAAATATCAAAGAAGGATATTTGCATATATTCATACGCTTGTTCCAACTAGAAGCGATGCTGAGGATATTTTGCAGGAAGCAAGTTTGACAATTTGTGAAAAGTTTTCAGATTTCAAAACAGGGACAAACTTTTATTCTTGGGCTTGTCAAATTGCATATTGGAAAGTTCGTGCGGCTCGGAAAAAATTCGCCACATCTAAAGTCGTTTTTAATCAAGAAATTCTCGATGTGATTTCACAAACTCGAATTGAGTTAGATGAAGAATTAGATCATCGCCACGGTGCTCTCTCCCGCTGTCTTAAAAAGTTGAATGAGCGTGATCGAAGGATGGTCCTTACTCGCTACGAATCTGGCAAGAATGTTACTGCAGCTGCACAAGCATCAGGTCGAACTATTCAAGGTGCCTACAAAGCTTTGAACCGTATCCGTAAAACTCTCTTTGATTGCGTTTCATTTGAGGTTTCCACCGAACGTGCGTGATGAGTCTGGAAGATCACGAAATTATTGAATTACATGAGCTCTTAGATGCTCTTGTAGAAAATAATTTACCCAAGGATAAACTTAGAAAGCTTGAGCAATGGATTGAAGATAACGAGGAGGTTAGAAGGTATTATATAGAGTTCATCGATATGTCTGCTAGTTTGGGGCATTATGCAGAGGAGCTCGTAAGTGATGAAACAGAAGACTGCATTACTGATTCAAGTAATAATTTGTTGTCTTTTTGGAAACCAGTTGCCGCAGTTGCCGCACTTTTAACTTTTGGTTTATTCTTCTTCAAGGATTCCAATAACCATTTTTGGGATCAAGCCCCTCCAGTAACCGTTAAAAAGACTGAGCAAATAGATTCTTTAACAGAATTAATCAATAATAAGGAGATCGTAGTCGATACAGTCGCGGTTTTAACAAAATCTGTCGGAGTTGTTTGGGCAGATTCTGCAAAATTTAGACCCAGCCTCGGAGATACTCTTGAACCATGCAAATTAGAACTCACAAAGGGGTTGGCACAAATAGAATTCTTACAAGGTGCCACTGTCGTACTGGAAGGTCCTATTGAATTTTCGATTAATAACCCCAATGAAGGCGTTCTTTCATCGGGTAAAATTCGGGCAATTGTGCCAAAGGTCGCAACCGGATTTACGATAGCAGTACCTCATGGTCGAGTCATTGATTTAGGAACAGATTTTGGAGTACATGTTCATTCCGGGGGATCAACTGAACTTTTTGTTTATCAAGGAAAAGTTGTTTATGAGGGAAAAACAGTTTCCGGAGAAAGTATTATTCGTGAGGTTACGGGTGGTGAATCTATTTTCATTGATCCCTATGGAAATGCAAACTGGGTGGAAATGCCCACCGAACCCTTTATCAGTGCTGCGGATTTAGCTTTCCGTTCGATGGAGGAGTCTCAGAGAAGACATTCTGCCTGGGTTGATTTAAGTAATTCAATCGCTGCAGACCCGAATACACATCTGTATTTTTCTTTTGATAACCATAGCCCATGGTCTAGAATTCTTAAAAACGAAAGTATTTCGAAACCCTCAGTTCAAAATGGGGCAATTGTTGGTTGCAAGTGGAATGAAGGTAGGTGGTCCGGTAAAGGTGCTTTAACATTTAAACGTAAAAATGATCGCGTTAGGCTTGAGTTACCTTCGCATTTAAAGTCTGCTACTTTTTCAGCATGGGTGAAAATTGAGTCCTTTGTAAATACAATGGCACCTATCATTTGTAGCGAACCGTCGACGCTGGGGTCTATATGTTGGAGTATAAATCGTAATGGCCAGATTGTTTTGCGGACTAAAAATAAAAATGGAAATGTGTTTTATGAATCAGCTGTAGCTTTTGGTCGTGAAAAAATGGGTCGTTGGTCTCATATAGCTACAACCTATGATGGGGAATTAAAGAAAATTAGCCACTTCGTGAATGGTCGACCATTCAGTCGGGAAAAATTAAACGATTCAGTTGTTCTTACATTCCCAAATGCAATGCTGGGGCATTCTAATGCCCTTCCAAATCAAAAAAATGGAGTGGCATTTAATGGAAGTATTGACGAATTTGGTATTTTTGAAGGGGTGTACAATGAAGAACAGATTAGAAATATTTATGAAGTAGGCCGGCCTTTTGAGGTGCCGAATGCATTAGCACCACACCTTCCTTAATTTTTTCTTTTAATTCCTGACCCCCCATAGGGCTTGAAATTTACTGCCAAAAAATTGTGGATGAATGAGCTCTTTGAGCTTTTGTAATTTTAAATTTGTTAAATCTCCAGTTTCGCTCAGTATTTTCTTAATCGAATTTTGTGAGTGGTGCATGAAAAAAGACTCCTGAGTTTGTAATTTAGTTTTTTCAAAGCCACCTTTGGTAAGGCAATCAATCAGCTCGTCCCAGCATAGATGACAGGTTAAGTCTTTCTTTCCTGGGCAGGAAAATAGATCTGCGTTCATTTTGTGTTTAGAATAACTTCGTGCAGTCCCATTCGGTCTTTCTTTAAAGAGGATTTGTTTAGATAAGCCATAATCAAAAGTTAAAAATAAACCTTTCCATTTTTTACTAACCAGTTGATTTAAGGAATGGTTAGCTCCAGTTGACCAATCTATGGTGTATTGGTCAGTGGCATCTTTTGGGAATAAAAATGAATGATTTGTGCTTAGCTCGGATTCTTTAAATTCACCTCGTATCAATGAAACGCCAATTTCATTCCATTTTTGGATTTTACTATCAAATCTAAACCTCTTAAATGGTTGTGCATCAAGCCATTCGTTTGAAAATACAATTGATTTTGGTGGTATTTCGAATGGATCATCCAGCCTAAGTGAGAGAGTCGATTCAAATGGGTGATCAAATCCATCTAAAATAGAGCAATTTGGTTCGGCTGCGATCTCGACAAAAGTGTAATCTTTAATATTCGCGAGATTTAATATTTTGGCTGAAGCCTCAACAATCATTTCACCCCAAGGTGCACCAATCGAATTTGATGTATAAAAATCACTTTTATTATTCTTGCCCACTCGCTCATGCTTTAGCCTATAATAACCTAGTGCAGGATGGTATAATACGATCTGAACAAATTCGTCAAACGGCATCGCAGAGCGTTTATCTAGCTGCTCCATGAATGCTTGCTTAATAGTAAAGTTCTTCTTTGTCATTGGCTTTGTTTGATAGCTTGGGTAAATGGTTCTGTGTGAAACTCAAGCAATTTATAATTTGGGGTATATCTTTTTTTATTCTAACATTTATTTTTACCAGAATTTGGCTCGATCCGACTAAGCGTTCTTTCTTTGATTCTGACTATTGGATTGCTTTATCCCGTTTTGAGGAATCAATGCGCGTGACCAATGCTCGTTATGTGGAGCAGAATAAATCTAAATATAGTCAACTTGCAGATAGGGCGATTTCAGGAATGGTTAGCCAGTTGGATCGGCACTCCAGTTATTATCCGCCAAAGGAATATGAATCTTTCAAAGATGATACCCATAGGCGATATGTTGGTATTGGTATTATGATCCGTAAAGTGGACGATGGAGTACTTGTAACACGGGTTTTTCCTGAGGGTCCCGCTGAAAATGCAGGACTATTGGTTGGGGAATATATTTTGAGGGTAGAGGACGAGCTTCTGTCAGGTCAGGATTTATCTGAAGTAAGCGATCTAATTAAGGGAAAGGAGGATACCATTGTGAGAATATTAGTTCGTTCTCGGAAGAATATTGAAAGGAGTATTAATGTGAATCGAAAGGAAATTAATGTTTCCAGCGTCGAAGGGGTACAGGTTGATGAAAATGGAACAGGATACTTGCGGTTAGTCCAGTTTACTTCACGTTCAGGTGATGAATTTTCTAAAGCGATGAAAGAGCTCCGTGATAAGGGAATGAAAAACCTGATTTTAGATCTTAGAGATAATTCAGGTGGCCTTTTATCTGCTGCAATTGATATTACTCAGCTTTTTATCTCAAATGGGCAAGTTGTGGTATCCATCAAGGGCAGAGAAAAAGAGAATATTCGTAAGTTTACAGCAAGTTCGGTAGAAGGTTATCCAGATGTTCCACTTATTGTGTTAATGAATGAAGGGAGTGCCAGTGCTTCTGAAATTGTTGGAGGTGCATTATCTGTTCTTGGGCGTGCCCGAATTGTTGGTGAGAAATCTTTTGGCAAAGGATCTGTGCAGACCATCTTTCCGGTTGCAGACCAATCTGGGCTTCGTTTAACAACTGCAATGTATTTTCTTCCTGATGGTTCGACTATTCACGATCAAGGTATCGAACCGGACATCTTAGTTGAGTGTTCGGATGAAAATGAAACTAAACTTCGAATACAACGTTACAGCCAAGAGGTTTTGGATGATAAATCTTTTGAGCAGCAATTTGGTTTTTACCCTATTGCAGATGTTCAGTTACAAAAAGCAAAGGAACTGCTCTCTAATTTGGATAAAGAAAATTAAAAAAACTCTAATTTATGATTTTGGGAATTGAAAGTTCGTGTGACGAATCAGCACTTGCATTATATGACCCCCGATCGGGCCTCATTGGGGAATGGATTCATAGTCAAATAGTCAAACATTCAGAGTACGGCGGTGTAGTTCCAGATATCGCAGTTTCAGAACACTTAGATAATTTTAGTCCATTGCTTTCACTTGCTCGTAAAGAACACAACCTAGCCAGAGATGTATCTAAAATAGCCGTAACCTACGGACCTGGATTAGTTGGATGTCTTGGAGTGGGAATAAGCGTGGCTAAATCACTCGGGGTTGTTTGGGATATTCCTGTAGTTGGTGTAAATCATTTAAGAGGTCATGCATATTCACCATTTATGGCATTACCCTTGGAAAATGATGAGTCCTTGCGGGAATACCTGCCTCATTTAGGATTGTTGGTTTCGGGTGGCAATACGGTACTTTTTTCATTGAATGAAAAAAGTGTAATTTCAATCATCGCTCAAACTTTGGATGATGCCGCGGGGGAAGCTTTAGATAAGGGTGCTAAATTATTAGGGATTTCCTATCCTGGGGGAGCCGAGTTGGAAAGACGGGCCAAAGGCGGAAATTCAAGTGCTTACGAATTCCCGCGGGCATTTTCTAATAAGAATGACATGAAATTTAGCTTCTCTGGATTAAAAACGAGTTTGCTATATACATTGAGAAAGATGAACGAGAAAGAAGTTATAGAAAATTATGCAGATCTTTCTGCGTCATACCAGTGGGCAGCAATGCAACAACTTGTAACTAAGACTAAGCACGCCTGGGAACAGGGAAATTTTCGTAGCATTGGTCTTTCGGGAGGGGTTGCCAATAATCAATTGCTTCGTTCTGAAATGAAGAGCTTGGCGGATAGCAAAGATACATGTTTACTATGCGCAGAGCCCGAGCACACAGGAGATAATGCTGCGATGATTGCATTTGCTGCACATATAGATTCTGAGAATGTACAGCCTAATAACAATCAAGATTTATCATTTAATCCATCCTTAAGTTTAAATCACATATCCAGCCAATAATCGTAATGAGGTTGATGCTTCGATTGAGAACACTTGCTTATTAAACAAAAAAATATAATTTGAAGAAATGATTTCAGATCCTGAAAAAAGCAAGAAGCTAGCTAAAAACGAAAGCATTAAAGAGGGGAGTGATTTTCTTCGTGGTACCATTTTAGAAGGTTTGTCGGATACTTCCACTGGAGCCATTTCAGCCGACGACGCACAACTTACTAAGTTTCACGGAACTTATCTGCAAGACAATCGAGACGAGCGGGCCGCATTGATTAAAGAGAAAAAAGAAAAGGCATTTTCCTTTATGATTCGAGTACGAGTGCCAGGTGGTGTTTGTACACCTAAACAATGGCTTGGAATTGATAAGCTATGCGATAAATTTGGAGATAACTCCCTTAAGTTAACTACCAGGCAGGCCTTTCAGTTATACGGGGTTGTGAAGTCAAATCTTAAGCAAACAATGAAAGAGATTAATGACACTCTTCTTGACACATTGGCTGCATGTGGAGATGTAAACCGAAATGTGATGTCTCCTTCGAATCCATTTGAATCTGAACTTCATGGCGAAGCTTTGAAATTAGCTCAACAAATTCATGATCATTTAACTCCCCAAACATCTGCATATGCCGAAATTTGGTTGGATGGTGAAAAAACTAAGGTTGTCGGAGAAAAAACAGAAGAACCTATTTACGGAAAGACTTATTTGCCACGGAAGTTTAAAATAGCAGTGGCTCTGCCACCTCGAAATGATGTTGATGTTTTCTCCAACTGCCTGGGCTATGTAGGAATACCCGAAGGTGGCAAAATTGCTGGTTACAATGTTCTAGTTGGAGGGGGACTGGGGATGACTCATGGTAAAACCACCACTTTCCCTCGGGTTGCTGATGTTATTGGTTTTTGCACCCCTGAGCAAGCCGTACAGGTGTCTGAGGAGGTGGTAAAGATTCAACGGGATTTTGGCGACCGATCAGACCGGCGTCATGCCCGTTTGAAATACACCATTGAGGATCGTGGAGTAGAATGGTTTAAGGAAGAGTTAAACCAAAGATTGGGGTGGGAATTACAACCTGTCCGCGAATTTGCTTTCGAATCCACCACTGACCGATACGGTTGGAATGAGGATGCGGATGGATCATGGACATATGGTTTGTTTTTTGAGAGTGGGCGATTGCGGGACAAGGCGAAATTGGCCATTCGGGAAATTGCATCTTCGATTTCCTGTGAATTCAGGCTAACTGCAAATCAAAATTTGGTCATTGCCCGTATTTCCAGTGGCGATAAAGCCAAGATTGAGCAAATATTAACTCAATTTAAAGTTCAACTTCCACAGGAATTATCTGGGCTAAGGCTCAATTCGATTGCATGCACAGCTCTTCCTACTTGTGGATTGGCCCTTGCTGAAAGTGAAAGATATCTTCCACACTTAATTGATGAACTTGATTCAATCATTGATGAACTTGGATTGAGGGATGAATCTATTGCGATCCGTTCAACTGGTTGTCCCAATGGATGCGGCAGACCCTATCTTGGTGAAATTGGTTTGGTTGGGAAAGCTCCAGGGAAATATAATCTTTATCTAGGCGCCGGATTGGATGGGATGCGATTGAACAAACTGTATAAGCCTGCAATTACGCACGATGAAATTGTTTCCGAATTGCGACCTGTATTGAAAGCTTTTTCCGAACTACGAAACCAAGATGAACATTTTGGAGATTTTTGTATCAGGCAAGGATATGTGAAAGCAACAGGGCAAGGTTCTGATTTTCATGATTAAAATTTCTTTTTTCTGATTTAGAAACTTTTAATGGGCAAAAGATTTTCAAAATCACTTGGGCGAAGAACACATTCTAAAACAGAAGCCAGAATATCCACCTTGGATGAAGACGAGGCTCTTGCAATGTTGGATTCTTTGGGAGAAGACCCTTTCATACTGATCCTTGACCAAGTTCAAGATCCGAGGAACTTGGGAGCGTGTCTGCGTTCCGCAGATGGAGCGGGTGTTAACCTGGTAATCATTCCATCTGACCGGTCTGTAGGTATAACCGATGTTGTCCGTCATGTTGCCTCGGGTGCGGCGGAAGCATTGCCCATCGCCCGTGTTCGTAACTTGGCCCGCTTTATGAAAGAACTTCAATCTCGAGGAGTTCGTTTGGTGGGGACGAGCGATCAGGCTAAATGCACAATTTTTGATTCGGACCTGAAAGGCTCGCTTGGTCTCGTTGTTGGTGCCGAAGAGACTGGAATCCGTCGATTAACCGCAGATAATTGTGATCAACTCGTAAACATACCGATGCGTGGTACTATCGAGTGTTTAAATGTTTCGGTCGCAACCGGCGTGTGTTTATTTGAAGCGTTTCGTCAAAGAATACCTTCTAATAAATAGAAAATTAAGCCTTAGTTGGTTGGACTGTTTTTCCAACGAGAAATCGTTTTTCTTTATTTTTAATAAAAATCCAAGAGAAAATACCTGAAAATAGAATCGTGCTTACAATAGAATTCCTGAGGAAAAGATAAGCAGGTGCGTATCCAGGTTCCCCAAAAAACTGAGCCTGCCAAAATCCAGAAATCGTTTTCGCATATGCTGGGTTTACCAACCATGCAAACCCACAGGTAATTGCGTGGAACAATAAAGCACTCCCTAGCGCACCCGCAAAAATCGGAAAGATTTTTTTGGATGATCTAATCGATTTACCGAGGAAGAAAATACCAAGATAAGCGAAAATTGAGATTAGGGTGAACGGTTCAAATAAGCCCACGCCATAACTTGGATTGAGGACTAGATCAGAAGCAATCACGGCAACAACAGGTCCGATCCATGATAAATGTCCCCTCAGGTAGACACCTGAAATAAAAAAGAGGGCAAGAACAGGTGTGAAGTTATAAAGTTCCGGGTGGGAAAGCGGAAGGTATCTGGACCATCCGACGGCCACAATAAGTATCACAAACCAAAGTTGAGAGATAGTTTGAGGTTGAGCCTCTTTTTTTGATTTACTTTGCATTTAAATTTCTTAAAGGAAAAATTTGAAAATTTCAATGATTGGTTGCTATGTCTTGTCCCGTAGATGATTAAGGAGTCGATCAATCAAGGGATTTTGCTCAGGTCTTAACTTTTTTTTAGCTTCCTCGGTATTCATCATAATAGCCTGATCAATCTCTGGGAAAGTCCATAATTTGCCACTTCCTTTTGGGTATTCCAAGGTTATTTCATTACATATCGGTACCCGTTCTTGTTCCCAATCTCCTTCGAATGCCCATGCATAAACCCGCTTTCCATTTTTTTGAAGAATATTGCCCAAGTCCATGTATGGTCCATTGGGTTTCATTCCGGTTTCCTCTTCAAATTCGCGAATTGCGGCATCGAAAACTTCCTCATTTTCTTCGGGTTCTCCCTTTGGGATAGTCCACCAGCCCAGATCGCGGTTTTTAAAAAATGGCCCTCCAGGATGGGCGATAAGAAACTTGAGCTGATTACTTGTTTTCCGATTATATAAGATTAGACCTCCGCTAACTTTTTTCATTTACTGAATTGATTGAATCTTAATTGATGGGTGCATTTTTTCCATAATAACTAAATCTCTCCATTGATTCTCAACTCTTCTAAAATTTTCCTTTAATGCTACTTCTTTAAAACCAAGAGACTGGTAACATTTTCTTGCGGGATAGTTGTGACCAAAAGTGTTAAGAGTAACCGTGTGAAGAGATTTTTCTTGAAAAGCCCAGTTTAATAGCTGGCTAATGAATGTTTTACCAATACCCTTTTTTCTAGAATCTGGCTTGATGATTACTCGGCAAAGCACACCTTTCTTGAGACACGGAAATACGATCTCGCCATAAGCAATTAGGGATTTTTGGGGTCCGAGGAAGCAAAGTGAAGTAATATCTTTTCTTAGGAGATGGATTGCAAATTTTTTTGGATTTAAACCATTCTGAAAAGTATTTCCTGACCAGAACTGTTTCTCTTCTTCATTTTGAATCCATGAAAGTAATTCCGAGATTTTATTGTTTGGGAATTCTTCGAGTTTCAAAAAATAATCAGAAGGTTAAAATGGCTTTGAATTAAGGGATGCGTAAATCTTTACTTTTCGCACGAAGAATTTCTGCAGGTTGAGGTCTAAGGCGAGAGACGGTATTTAAGTTTGGTGAATACATGCCTTTTGTTTTAGCTAATATTTCTCTGGCTTTTGCATCCATCTCATTTGCTTCTTCAAATTTCCCTTGGTTTAGAAGTATTATCGCAATCGCTGCATATGTTGCTCCTACATCCGTGTGCATTTTTCCCAATTTCTCTTCTCTTAGCTTAAGTGCCAGATCCAATTGCTCGATGGCTTCTTCATGCTTTTCCTGTCCTTCGAGAGCCAGTGCTAACCCTTCTCGGCAGTCTGCTAAATCGGGGTGGTTTGCCCCAACATGCGGAAGCTTTTGCTTTAAGAGTTCTCGAAAGTTTTTTTCTGCAACTTGGTAGTTATTTTTTGCTTCCTGTATAAATGCCTGATTTGTTTTAACGATTAAAATGTCGGGATGTTGAGCACCAACTGCTGGAAGTAAAACGGAAATTGCTTTGTCGTATGCCTCTGCCGCCTGTTCATTTTCTCCTAAGGCATAAAGAGCAACACCCAAATTGTTCCAAGAGATTCCAACATCTCGATGTTGATTACCCTGGAATGGCAATCTACCTGTAATTACTTGTCTATAAATATTGACCGCGTCTTCATGTTGATTTTTTCGATATAAATTATCTGCTTCGCGATGGAATTTTGCCCAGTCGCCGAGTATCTTCTTTTCTGCATGAATTGGTTGTACGATGTTGAGTAGTAGTAGGATAGATGCAACTCTTTTCATATGTTTAGTTATTAATAGATTCATGACAATTCTAGTAATGTGCAAGAATGCTCCATCAATCAAAGAAATTCTTCCAATTTAAATTATAAATCCTTTTGCTATTCTCTTAATAATCTTTTTTCATGAGATTTTATTAAATTAATTTTAAAAATCATATGAGCAAAAATAATAAAGTTTTATTGGGAATAATTGTTGTGTTATCAGCCTCGTTTTTTATGGGGGCATTAATGAATAAGTCTGAAGCATCCTTGAGTGTCATTAAGGCAGGCGTTGATGAAAAAGGGCATCCAGTTTGCGTAAACAAAAGCCAAGTTTATTTGTTTAAGAAAGACCAAGCAGAAAACAAAATTATTTTCTATTATCACGATGCAAAAAGTCCAGAGGCATCCGTTACCAAGTCTTTTCCTGATGAAGAAAGCTTAGATAGTTATTGGGAAGAACTTTTGCGCAAGTGGTAATGCGATAAAATCGCTGGTTGATTTAAGATTATTGCCTTTCTCATCAAGTGTGAAAATTTGAATCATCTGGGGTAAGTCTCGCTCTTTCCTGTGTGAGAAAGCTTTTCTTTCTTTGAGCAAACAGTTTCAGTCTGGTAAGGTGTTCAATAAAAGTACTTTTCTATTGTTGCCTGAAAAGTGGCATTGAATATGCAAGTTACCATTCGAGGAAAGGGTTTCATGGTTATCCATGTGGTGCACGTCAGAGGAAGGCGTGCACCTTTTTTTTTCTTTATTCATTGTTGAAATTATTTGTTATTTGACGAGGGGTCTTTAATTCTTGTGCCCCCTTGATCGTCCATCGGCAGGACTGTGCATACTTTTGCATGTTCAGGTGTTATGTTGAATCTTGAAACTTCTCCATTTGATTTCATATTTCTAGGTAACCCGTCACACCCTTTAATTTCAATGCATTCTATCAAGTCCTTTCCATTGTATCCTTTTTCGTTGGACTCTGTATATAAACCATCTGGGTGAACGAAACTTATAATTCTTCCATAGCGAACCTTGCCATTCCTCTTGTTAATAATCGTGTCACCAATTTGAAAAGTTTTCCTCTTCAGATAATTCCATTCATTTAATTTTTTACACCTATCTTCCGGTAATCGAAAAGTTTTTAATTCCAGGTTTCCTTTCCTTAAAGGTTTCAAATTATGGGAATTCAATTGTAGAAGTTGCAATTTCCTACAATTTCCTTCTTGGATGAAAATCACTTCTCCAACTCTTTTTTTCTTACCCTGTGCAAATTTTTCAATTATCCGATCTCCAATATCTAACGGTTTCATTTTACTACTCATCGCTACCTCCTTTATATTTAATTTAAATGCATAAATAAACTAACACCCTATCGGGCTTGTTGCAAAAAATTATAACATTTTTGTGCCACCGATTGGTTAGAAATTGAAAAGGGGTTGGTCGTGTTTTGTTAAGTTATTAATGGGTAGTGGCTTATGGTCGGTTGAAGGTAATTTTTAATTTTGTGAGAATTTAAAAGGTGAGGGGGGCTAAAACTTTTCTAGATAAACGGGTTGATGCACCGCTGTTGTCTATATAGTGACAACTTAGTTTTCTAATGATTGACATCTGTGAGTTAAGCTTGCTGAATCCAAAATCTGTGAAGTACGAGTTATTCAAAATTTCAATTCTCTTTTTCTTTGGGGTAATACTCAAGCTTAGTGCGATCGATTATAATAATACTCAGGTCAAACCTAGTGTTTTAAAAGACGCTCTGAACTGGGAGAATTTACAGGACCGAAATAGTATATTATTTACTCCAAATGGAGAGTCGCCTTTTAGCGGTTTTATCAAGAAAACCTATGCCAATAGCCAGGTTGAGATTCTCGTTCGTTTGGAATTAGGAAAAGTGGATCAAGTTAGCCGGTGGAAAGAAAATGGAATTCCTCTGTTTTCTGTCGAAGTAATTCCGGGTAGTATTTTGATTCAATCGATTCCTGAAAGTAGTGATAAATTTGACAGTGATAATTTTCACGGACTTGCGCGATTTTGGTATAACTCAGGTCAGACCTTCCTTCATGCCAACTATGAATTTGGAAAAAGGCATGGAATTTCCCGCTCATGGTACGAAAATGGGAATCTGAAACTTGAGGAAAATTATAAAGATGGCTTGAAGGATGGAAATGCAAGGAGTTGGTATGAGAACGGGAAGATGTGGATGCAGTACACACATTGGAATGATAAGCGCAATGGTCCATTAGTGTGGTGGTTTGAAAATGGAGGAAAGCGGCAAGAGGGAAATTATAAAGACGGGCAACGATTTGGCGAATGGACTTATTATAACGAAGATGGATCTATTCTTTATCGAAAGACATTTCGAGATGGAAAATCAATTAGCACAAAGTACGGCGAAGATGATTCTGATAAATAATGCATTTCTTTATAAGCCCATAGTTGTTGCTTTACCCAGGCAGAACTTCGAGTTTGTAAAGCAACTTGCCTATCCAAATTACTAGTAGGAAGTAAACTAGGCACCAACCTGCTGAAAGGGGGGAAGATTTTGTGAACTAATGGAAGTTTCTTTTCGTACCAACTCATGAAAAAAGTTCCAAGGATGCATGCCCCGATAGAATCAACCAGCAGTGCGTACCACAAAATTGGCTCCCAATTAAAAGTCATATCTGTGAAATTTCTGTGATAAATGTAATTAATTAATTATGAGCAACATAAGATTCTCAATCCTTGCATTCGCAGTTTAGCACAATATGAGGCCATAATCGAAATAGAACTGTTGTTTTACAATAAAATCTCTTTTTAAAGTAATCTTCTGTCCGATTTCGAAATTCAAGTTCGAGTTTAGCGTTTATTATAACCTAACTTTTCGATTTAAGGGCTCAGGGAGCACTTTCTGGAAAATTAAATCATATCTATAACATTTGACTTTTAATAGTAAGAAAGTACAGAACCATTAATGCATAAATTTTTTAATATTGTGCTATTAGCCTTTCTCTTTGTGTTTGGAATGAATCTAAATGCTAAGGTCTTCTTTGTTGATGACAATGCTACAGAAGGTGGGGATGGTACATTATGGGTTAATGCCTATAAATATTTACAGGATGCTCTTTCAGTTGTGAGTGACGGCGATGAGATATGGGTTGCCGAGGGGACTTACAAACCCGATCAGGGCACTTTACATAATTTGGGAGATAGAGCGTCTTCCTTTACGCTTGTCCCGGGTGTTGGATTATATGGGGGTTTTTTAGGGGTTGAGTCAAAAAGAGATCCACAGGGAGATTCCAATAAAACAATTCTTAGCGGTGAAATTGATGAGAATTCGACCGATTGGAGTTTACATGTTATGTATTCAGTTGATTTAGATTCCTCATCAATTCTCGATGGTTTTTTTATAAGTAGTGGGTATGCAGATGGTCAAAACGCAGGAAATAAAGGAGGAGGGATGTACAATCAAAATTCTTCGCCAATAGTGCGGAACTGTAATTTTTCAGGTAATCATGCCAATTTGCAGGGGGGAGCAATTTATAATTTTAATTCATCCCCAAGCTTTATTGATTGCGTGTTTTCTGATAATTCAGCGGGAACAATCGTAATAAATGGATATGGAGGAGGGATGTATAATTCATCATCATCACCCATAATAACAAATTGTACTTTCTTGGCTAACAAATCGACATATCAAGGTGCAGGAATGTGGGGTATCAATTGTAACTCTTCAATAACTAGTTGTGTATTTTCTGGTAATCAAGTTAGTGGAAATGGGGGTGGAGCCTATTTCGTGAACTCAGCCCCTTCCTTCTTGAATTCAGTTATTATCAACAATTCTGGCGATTTTGGCGGCGGAATCTATGTGTACAGTGGATCTCCTTCTTTTTACAACTGCATCGTAAGTAATAATACATCATCCTACAAGGGTGGGGGATTGTATTCATACATGGCTTCCCCCATTTTAATGAACTGTAATTTTACAGGTAATTCTGCAAGTTCAGATGGAGCAGGGATTTTTGTATCATCCATTCAAAGCGATTTAAAGCCAACTATAATAAACTGTATATCCTGGGGGAATGTAAGTAAAGGAGTTCAAGGGCATGGCATATTTGGGGAGTGGGATGGCTCTGGTATTCCTGCACAATTTGTAGGTGATTCAAATGCGGTAGCAGGAAAACCTTCAATTCTTCAAGGTTGGAGCGGTGATAGTCGTGCTATTGCTGATAATCCTATGTTTGAAAATTTAAATGATCTAAATGGAGCAGACGACACTTGGTTTACTAACGATGATGGATTACGGCTTAAGGATGGTTCGCCGGCTATAGATGTAGGCTCGGAGGTTTTAAATGTCCCTCGCTACGATCTTGCGGGCTTCGTTCGGACTCAAAATGGAAACATTGATTTAGGAGCCTACGAATATGGTGGGCAATTAATGATTTTGCATACCATACACCTTCATTCAAACCCAGATGGAAGTGGAGTTTTTACTGGTGCAGGAATAGTTGAGGACGGACTGTTAACATCAATTTCTGCCAGTCCTCAATTGGGGTATATTTTCAGCGGCTGGTCTGGAGATGCGAATGGATCTTTAAATCCATTAAGCATCCTGATTAATTCTGACAAAAATATTACCGGTTATTTTTTTAAAGACCTTAACGATACTGATGGTGATGGTATTTCGAATTATGACGAATTAGTTGTCTATGGCACAAAGGTAGACGATAATGACACTGACAACGACAGCCTTTATGACAATGAGGAAGTACAGATTGGGTCATCTCCCCGAATCTCGGATAAGCACATTGTAGATTTTTTGAGTGTTGATACTGCTGAATCCATTTCTTTAGCTAGGAGTGAAGGGAATTCATCGGGGGTTGCCTACGTGACTGCTAATCCTGCATTTTACAACCTGTTCAGGGAAGATGATATTGCTCAGGCTAAACAAGAAGGTATTTCAGATGGGCTAACCCAAGGGAAGGAATTGGTTGAATCAAATCCATCAAATTACAACTTAGTTAGAAAAGATGAATACGATCAGGTTCTTGAGGAATTGAGAATTTACAAGATGGTTTATGTTTGGGAAGATTATGATCAGTTTAATGGTGGTAATCTTTCGTCAGAAAAATGGGAATTAGCTTGGTGGAAGGGTGCACAGCCTCCCGTTTTGGTGGGAGGCAGATTAGAGCTCGGAGGTACTGGTCGTTTGCATATACCTGCAAGTAAAAATCAATCCAATTCTGATGCTTATGTTTCTACATTATTGAAGGGGAATGTATTAGAGGCTCCCCGTATGAAGAGCTTTGCGGGAGTTAACAGTGATGGAGTTTCCGCTGTGGAAGGAAGAATTTTTATGCCTATTGGTAGCCCTCTTGAAACTGGTATTGGCCTAAGTGCTATACAGTTTTCTTCTGAAGGAACAAAAAATGAATTTGGGGTAACTCTTTTTTACAAAGATGAATCAGTGGGCAAGCCTGAATTAGAATTCAAGTATACGGATCCACATAGTGGAGAACAGGTGAAGGTTGTTCGGCCCGCAGAATTTAATACTCATTATAGGGTGTCTGTCATCCATACCTTCGAGCAAAATCTCGTTTATCTTAATGATGAATTGATTTTTAAATTTACCACTACATGGTCTCCAAATTGGTATGGTTTTTTTGGATTTATGTCACAGGATGATAATTGGTTTTCTTACAGGACCTATGTTGATGATGTTCGTGTATTAAAACCCAGTTCCGCTAATGTAATGCCTACAACTCCTTACACGGAGGGTTGGTTCTTCGTGCCTGACCGTGGTTGGCTTTTTACAAACCGGGCAATCTATCCTTATTTTTACGATGGTTTAACAAGTAGCTGGATGTATTTCTTGAGTGGATATGATCTGCCTCGTTTTTATCACTATGGGAATAAAACCTGGATGGATTGGACAAAACTTGTTGAACCAGTATCCACAGATTCCTCAGTCAATGAAAATGAGGTATTAAATGAAGATGAACCAATTTTTGTGCAATCCTCAGGGATTAATAAATCTGCTAAAACACATTTTGCAGAAGCAGCGGGTAATATTGAAATGATTTGGGTGGAGCCCGGAACTTTTATTATGGGGAGTCCAGATTCAGAACCCAATAGGGGAAGTAATGAAAATTTACATGATGTTAACATTACAAAGGGTTTCTATCTCGGTAAATATGAAGTTACTCAATCCCAATACGAATCTGTGATGCAAGGTAATGAAGAGGGGGTAAATCAACAACCAAGTCAATACATTGGAACTAATAGACCTGTTGAAAGGATAAGCTGGATAGATGCAAATATATTTTGCGACCGATTGACTAAGCTCGAACAAGCTGCGGGTCGTTTGCCAAAAAGTTGGGCTTATTCTTTACCGACTGAGTCTGAGTGGGAATATGCCTGTCGGGGAGGCACCAATTCGATATATTCATGGGGGGAATCTATCAGCACTTTGAATGCAAATTATGACAGGAATCTTGGGCAAACTGTTAATGTTGGTCAGTATTCACCCAACCAATTTGGGTTTTTTGATATGCATGGTAATGTCTGGGAATGGACAGATGACTGGTACGATGCCAATTACCCGGTCGGCTCCGTTAATAACCCAAATGGCCCTGAGTCTGGGAATTTACGAGTGATGCGTGGGGGTGCATGGAATGATAACGAAGAAAATTTGCGTTCCGCCAAGAGGCTAGGTGGAGTGCCTACTGGGAAATATAATATTTTAGGATTTCGAGTTTCCCTGAAGACTAAATAATTTGGTTTTCAGATGTCCTTATTTTCTGCCTTGTATTAAAAATCGGCATGAGTTTGCCAATAGAGCTCTACCGAAGTCACGACTATAAATTTCTTCTCCAACGTTGGCGAAAGCTATGCAAAGAGGCGGGGTTAAATATGCGTCAAATTGCAGAAATTAATGGCTATTCTAATTATGAAGTAGTTTCTCCACTTACGGGGCATTGCCCAACTTTCTACCTTTCTGCTGGTATTCATGGTGATGAGGCCGGAGCAACTGAGGGGTTGCTTAAATGGGCGAAATTAAATGCTCATTGGCTACACAAAGCTCCATTGTTAATTTACCCCTGCCTGAATCCGTGGGGTTTGGAGAGAAATTCTAGACTTGATGCATGTGGCAATGATTTGAACCGAGCTTGGGAAAAACCTGAAAACCCCTTGATTAGACACGTTATCAAAAGAACCAATGATCTAAAGCTGCAATTTGTAATTACGCTCCATGAGGATTTTGATGGTCAGGGGGTATATCTTTACGAATCCAGCGTGGGAGGTAGACGGAACGGCAAGGCCGAAGAAATTGTAAATGCTGCCAGACCATTTATTTCTCCTGATCCCAGAGGTATGATTGATGGTCGGAAAGCTAGGCATGGAATTATTCGCCCTCGCCCTACAAATCCACCTGATGATGGCATGCCGGAAGCTCTTTATTTTTACTTGAAGCATAAATGTTCAACTTTTACTTTTGAAACACCCTCCGAATTTGCTCTAGGTCTAAGGATTGAAGCTCAGGTTGCAATGATCGGCGAGGCCATAGATATTTGAATTGTTGCAACCGAATCCGCCTTGGGTACGGAGCGAATAATTTGTTTTATAAGTTGTAGTTTTATAAAACCCTTAATGTGATGTTGGACAAATTACATCCTAATGGTAAAACCCTTTTATGAATTCGTTAAGATTTTTTCATAAATTGTGCTATCTTTGGTGCATCTCTTTAATACTTAGTTCCGTAAATGCTCAACCTGTAAATTGGAGTAGTTCTACAAGTTACTCAATTGGAGATTTGGTGTTTAACGCTCAAACTTCTTATATTGCAATTCAGCCAAGTATAAATATCCATCCAACTAATATCTCTTATTGGGCGAACCTAAATAAAGCCGCCCAAGCTTTAGACATCCCCGTCGAAGAGGTTCCGAGTTTGCCTGTA
>CBFHYW010000011.1:0-28934 GCA_965660135.1 Opitutales bacterium | reverse complement strand
CACTTTCAGGTTCAATTTGTTGGCAACAAAATTTCCGACCAGTGCTTCTTTTGCATTATCGGAAAAAACACGTCCTCCCCCTTGAACTTGATATTTAATTCCCTCTTTCCATTCATGATCTTCAAACAAAGAAGTTAGTGTACCTACCAATCGGTATCCCATAAAATTATCTCCAACGGCAAGTGGGTAAGCGGCCTTTACTCCTGGAGTATTTTTTATGATTTCATATTGTTCCCATTTAAGATTTCCAGGAGATGCCTCCAGATGATAAATCGCATTTAAAATAAGCTGCAATTTTGAACCTCGGGCACCTAAAACTGCATCAAATCCACCAGAGGAAAGATTAAATGCATCTTGTGTACCTTCTTTTATTTTCCAGGTTCCTAAAAATAGTCCACCAGCCATAGCAATGGCCAGAGAGGCAACAAAAGAAGAAAATGCAAACTGTTTAACGCCCCGTATGCATAATAGACAAAGTGTTTGAAAATTTGTTTTCACTTCGAAATTAAATTGCTAGTGAATTAATTACTCTTGAACGGTTAATTACTCCCCAATCAACCTGCCTATCAAAACTTTGAATGATAGCATCGTCATGGCTCACAACCAGGAGAGCGGAATTTGCTTCCTGGCATAGTTCATGTAATAGTTCGATAGCTTTACATGCGTTTAAAGGATCTAAATTACCGGTTGGCTCATCGGCTAAAACGAGTTTAGGTTGATTTACCAGTGCCCGAGCGAGTGCAACTCTCTGCTGTTGTCCGATGGAAAGTTGGTGAGGATAGTAGTGTAAACGTTTAGAAAGCCCAACCCGGGAAAGAAGATCAATTGCATATTGATTTTTGGAAGATCCGGCAAAAGACATAGCTATTTTTAAATTTTCCAAGGTGGTAAAACCCTGCAGCAAATTAAAAGTCTGAAACACATAACCAATTGCACTAGCTCGCAATCTATCCCGCTCAGAAGGTGATAATAATCCGACATTTTGCCTCAACCATTCAATCTCTCCGCTATCAGGAGATAAAATGCCAGCGAGCAAATGTAAAAAAGTAGTTTTTCCCGAACCACTCTCGCCATGCATTCCACAAAACTCAGATTCTTTTAAATAGAACTCATCAACATCCACAATTTGTGTACTTTCACCATCTACGGATGGAAAAGATTTCTTTAGTTGATTAACCCGCAACAGACTCATTTCCTAATTATCTCAACAAAAGGAAAAAAGAAAGCAAGCCGGATGGTATAATTATCTAAATTTTTGATGGTGATTAGAAGAATATTATCTTCAAATCACATGATTAAGTGCATGAACGATATTTAATGAATCATTTCCAATTCTTTCCATCTCATTCAAAATATCTATGTAAATCATCTCTGTTTTAATATTAACAGATTCTTTCATCCGTTTAACCGCACCCTTTCTTAACATTTTACGGGATGCATCAATTCTTTCTTCAATTCCCTCGGCTATTTCGATCTCAGGTGCAACGCTTTTGTCCTTGAGGTGGGTTTGATAGAGTTCAATAAAATCTATAATTTGTTCTGAAAAAACTTTGATTTCACGCTTGGTTTCCTCAGGTAAAATTCTTTGTTTTCGATACTTTCGATCTGCAAGTAGTACCAAACGGTGGCAACAATCTCCAATGTCCTCAAGTTCAGCAGTTACCCTAAGAAGCGAAGTAACGCGAAGAGCGCGCTCGCCAGCTAGGCTTTCAGTTGTGCAATGGATTAGGGTTTGGGTTATGTCAAATGCAAGTTCATTACATTTTTCCTCCAATTCAATCAGCTCGTTGATTAATTCCCCTTTATCCTCGTCGGGGTGTTCAAAAACATCAACAAAACCCTCAAACATGTACCTAGTCACCGCAGCCAGACGGTCAATCTCGTTTTCTACTAGAGCCAAATTAAGTTCGCCCGTCTTAGGGAGGGTTCCTGACCCTTCATAATGCAGCGCGGCTAAGCTTCCAGGAGTTGGTTCCCCCTCCCTACTCTTTTTAGGTTTAACCACTCGCTCAACCAGCCGACCAAGGTGTGGAGTAAATCCGATTAAAAGGCAAATATTACACAAATTAAAAAGCGTGTGAAAAAGGGATAGGTGTAGTGGAATATTAATATCAACTATTGCCTTTTTAATTTTTTGAGGATCATCTTCGGGAATTTCATCTTCATCTAATACTTGATTTTCCAAGTAATGATTTATTTCTATCTGTGTAACATTTTCCTGCTTAATTGAGCCTGGCATAACCTGGTCAACAAAACCCATAAAGGGATAAAACAGAACAAGCATCCAACAAACTCCAGCAATATTAAAAATAAAATGTGCCCGTGCAGCACGCTTAGCATTAATATTTGCCCCAAGGGCAGCCAGCCATGCAGTTATTGTGGTCCCAATGTTTTCACCAAGCACAATGGCTGCGGCAATTTCGAAATTTATCCATCCGTTTATCGCAACAATAATGGTTATTCCCATGGCTGCAGATGATGATTGTACAAGCAAGGTAAGAATAACTCCAATAAATAAGAAAATCAAAACTGAACCAAAACCATAACTATTCAAATTCTCAACCAATGCCTGAATATCCTGCACTAATAATTGATCACCAACTTCTTTGCTTTTTAGTAGAGACTTTACATCTGGAACTGCATTTTTAAGCTCACTTAGACCAAAGAATAGAAGTCCGAATCCAACCAAAACTTCTCCAAAGTTTTTAAATCGTGGCTTACTGGCAAAAACAAAGGGCAAACCAATCCCAATAATTGGTAATGCAATTTTAGATAAGCTAAACTTTCCAATAGTTGCGATAATCCACCCAGTCAATGTGGTTCCAAGATTCGCACCCATAATCACTCCAATTGATTCCATTAAGGTAAGCAATTGTGCATTTACAAAACTAACTACCATTACGGTTGTTGCAGAAGATGACTGAACGAGGCAGGTAACGAGCAAACCGGTCATCAATCCAAAAAAACGATTCTGCGTCATGGTAGCCATGATCTTTCGCAAACCTTCGCCTGCCACCCTCTGAATACCCTCGCTCATAACCCTCATTCCGAACAAAAATATACCAAGGGCTCCTAAAATATACAGGAGACCAACAATAAAGTTCCAAGGGTCAATATTTTCCATAAAAAAGCGGTGAAATCATCCCTTGCTGATTCTTACAGAATCATTATAAAAAAACGAGAAAAAGTTACCAACTTATTCGCAAACCTGAAGTAAAACCCAGTCCATCATAAACTTGCACTCCGGTTTCAGAGTCCATTTTTGTATATTGTATTCCATTTTGCCATTTAAGTTTGTGACCATAAAAGAAATGGTTGAGGCCAAGAAAATATTCATCCACTTCATTTCCTCTTCCTGCTAAGCTTTTTTCATACTTAGTAAGCTTAATAGGGTTTCCAACTGAACCCTTCAAGTGAGTGTAACTAAAAACAGCCTGAGTTTTATCCGTCAGGTCATAAAATGGCATCATTTGAAAGCCCCATAAATCACTTTGACCGCTAAATCCATCAGAGAAACTTAAATCTCCCCAAAAGTGAGCTTTCCCCTCTTCAAACTTTGCTACTAAAGAAATTACACTTTTATGATCCGGGGTAGCATTGTTACTATCTTCCTCTTGAGCCATAATATCGATTCGAATTAGTGCATTATCAAATTCTAAGGATTCCTTGATATTATAACCCACGGAAATAAGCCCGAATTTTCCATAGTCGAACGCTTCATCAAATTCAGCTCCATGATCACTTGAATAAACACCGGCCAAATATTCCCAATTATCTTTCCTTCCAGATAATGAAATTCCCGAATAATATTCTCTTGAAAATCATATATTACTAGAAATTTTTCCTCGCTCTAAAGTATAAAGCTTTTTCGAAGAAGTAGCTCCGTGTAGAGTAAAGGGAGCAGATTGCTTTCCAACCTTTACTTTAATACCTCCTTCAGAGCTCCATGAAATATAGGTATCAGTTAAGTTTTTATAAAGTGGCTCAGGTTGCTCCAAATTCAAATCAGCTTCTGTGTGGAAAGTAAAATTTTCAAAGAAATTAGCCTTAAAACCCATGCGAAATCTCCTCCAATTAAAGTCTTCCTCTGATCCAATACTTTGATTATCAAAATTATGATAATCCCCCTGTAATCTTCCAGTGAATAAAAACTGTTGAAGAAAATTGTTTTCTAAATTATTGTATAATAATACTTTACTCCAAAGTTTGTCATAGGTGGATTCATTATCTTGCCCGAGGGCAATACTTACGCTCATGATTAATAATGCAACAGATATCAAATTTTTCATATTTTAGTAATTATTAGATTCAATTTAATAATGATGCATCCTACCGTAAGCTTATTATAGAATTGAGTATTCTTTGTTACAATTACGTTTCAATTCTACGCCTTCATTCGTTAATCTTTCGGGTCATAAAACAAATTATTTACAGAAATACTTTCAGGGACTGATTTAGAAGAAATAAATCTTGCTAAATCAAAGATTCGGTGACTGAAGGAAGGGTGGATTATTTTTTATCTACCAAGCGATATCCTATTCCACGAATGGTCTCGATTTCAAGATTTGCACTCTTAATTTTTTGCCTCACACGCCTAATATGAACATCAACAGTGCGTGTCTCTATTTCAGTATCAAAATTCCATACTCCAATCAAAAGATTATCTCTTGTTTGGACCCTACCCTTTCGCTTTAAAAAATATTGTAAAAGTTTAAACTCGGTAACTGTAAAAAATTTTTCATCTCCATCTATACTTATTTTATAATCTTCTTCATCAAGAACTATGTTACCGAGTACGATACGGTTAGCTTGTGAAATCGATTTTTCAGAATTTCTTTTTAAAATTAATCCAATCCTTAAAACTAGTTCTTTTATGTCAAAGGGCTTTCCAAGATAATCGTCAGCACCATACTCTAGTCCCTTAATTCTGCTTTCAACACCTGCCTTGGCGGTAAGCATAATTACAGGAATAAGCGTAAGAACTTTGTCCGTCCTGATCATACGGAGTATTTGATAGCCGTCTAAATCTGGCATCATTACATCAAGAAGAACAAGATTAGGATTAAACTCTCTAATCTTTGTAAGTGCAGAAAAGGGATCATTTACGCTCTCCGTTTTAAATCCCTGTCGCTCTAATTGATAACAAAGTAAATCTGTTAAATCTATTTCGTCATCAACAATTAATATACGAGTTTCAGTTCCCATTGGTTTTTTTCAAAGCAAGATTATGATACAAGGCATTTGTAATGAAATCTAAAGAATTATCTTTAGCGCAGCTAACAGCCACATAAACATTCCTTACAAGCTAAAGTGGGTAGGCATAAAACTTATTATCTGCAGGAAATTTAATTTAGAAGGAAAAATTACGGATATAAGGAATATGTCTATTATCAGCGAAGAAATGATATTGGGAAGTAAAAAATATTCTACTGGATAAAAAAAGAAAAGGGCAAGAGCAGTCAGCGAAATGTTTAGAAGTTTTAAGCTGAAAGGAATTTACACCTTTAGTCCACACCAAGAATTGTTTTTAATAAAACTAAGTTGGTGAAAAAAACTTTTTTCCATACTATTATCCTAATTTCCCCATGAAACCTTTTAATCCAGATCAAATAAGGACATTTCGTGCCCCAAAATACACAGGGGTAACGCTTTCCCTATTATCCATGTTTGTTCTTGCATCAATGATGGTGGTCTGGAATCAAATGGAAAAAGAAACATTAACAAATAATTCCCTGAAAGTTTACTGCGATGAATCGTTCCACTTACCACTTAAAGAAGCTGCGGAACAATTCAAGAATGAGTTACAAATTCAAACGGTGATAAATTTTTATACAGACCATAATTTTCATTCCTTAAAACAATTACAAAGGGAAAAATATGATATATTAATTTCTGAAGAGTCTAATTCTAAAAGAAAAAAAGTTCCTGCAGACATACTTGAAGAGTCCATAATGGTTGCCAATGCTTCGCTTGTATTTGCCACAAAAAAAAGTGCCAATTTAGATATCGATAATTTAACAGATATTTTCGATCAAAATATTACTTTTGGGCATTGTAAAGAAACCACAAAATCAGGAAGCAAGCTTGATAGAATATTCAAAAAGAATGGATACAAAATATTTAACTATTCGAATCGAATATTTAATTCAGATTCTTTACTTATTTCTGCACTATTGAGTTCTGATAATTTAGGAGGAATTTTTATTAATTATCAAAGGGCCCTTGAAAATGATTTAAAAATTTATCGCTTAAAGGAATTCTCTCAAGAATCAATTCCTATAGAATGCCACATTTTGAAAACATCTGAACAACCGACTAAAAGCCTACAATTTGCTCGCTTTCTTGCGGCTCCAACTAAAGGACAATATCATTTTGCTAATAATCATTTTATCGGAGTAGATGGAGATACTTGGAGAGAAAATCCTGCAGTAAAAATTTTCTGCGAACCACCCTTCAAAACTTTATTTGAGCGAACGACTGAAACTTTTAAACAAAGAGAGGGCGCGAACATAAAAATACTTTATCCCATTTCAGAAAAACTAATATTTACTCTCTCCTCTATCTCGCAAAGCAGTTCACAAAACTTATTGCCTGACCTTTTAGTTGTATCCACAAACACATCTGAAAAACTTTCTCCTAATTATATAGAGATACCTTATGAAGATAAATTATTTAAAGGAAAATTTTTCCTTTATCGGCAGTCCAAACATCGTTCATTATGCAAAAGGTTCGTTCGTTCAGTAATCGATGCTTTTTAAATTTCATTTCTTTTGCACAGCAAGTTTGCTGTATGTTGAATAACGCCTTTAATTAATTCTTATGTTATTAAGGTTGTCATATCTCATGCTATTTTTAGCAAATTATCAAATTTCACATGCTAATATAGTTGTGGAAGATATTTGGCCCATTACTACTCCACAAAACATCAGTGAGCTTATTCAAATCGAAAGCCGCTTACAAAAGCTTCTACCCGAATCACAAAAAGCCCTCGTAGCGATCGAGGCAATCGATGGAGCGGGCAGTGGAGTTATAATATCTGAAGATGGGTTGGTATTAACTGCAGCACATGTGATAGGAGAGACCGGAAAAAAAATGCATGTCCGCTTACCCAATGGACAAAAACTTCCTGCGATAAGTTTGGGAGGATCAGAGATTTCTGATGCTGGCATGCTAAAAATTACAAAAAAAGGAAAATGGCCGTTTGCACAGATTGCAAGTAAGGGAGATTCTGAAATAGGTGATTGGTGCTTTGCTATTGGGCACCCTGGTGGATTTGAAAAAGATCGCGGAATTGTTGTTCGACTCGGCCGAGTAATTGCTAAATCTGAAGAAACCTTACAATCTGACAGTCGGTTATTAGGTGGAGACTCTGGTGGTCCTCTTTTTGATTTTCATGGGAAGGTTATTGCAATACATAGTCGAATTTCCCACCAACCAGATCAAAACTTCCATGTTCCAATTGAATGCTTCCATACAAATTGGAATTTTTATCGTAATGGAGAGATCCTAACATTTGATAAACTGGAAAAAGGAGGTTTTTTAGGCGTGGCCTGCGAATCTACAAACTTCGGTCTAAAGGTATTAAGTGTCGTAGAAGGAAGTGCGGCCGAAAAAGCCGGCATAAAAAAGGGTGATTTTTTAATTTCTATAGATGGAGAAAAGCTAGATTCCAGGGAGGAATTAACCATATTAATTTCATCAAAAAATTCTGAAGACCCAGTCATTCTCGAATACCATCGCAATGATAAACAAATTTCAATCCAGGTAAACCTTGGCTTAAGAGCACAAGTTGAAAAGGAACACCCGTGAAATTACTTTATACAGTCTGCTTATTGCTAAGTTTTTCATCATCCACTTTTGCTGATGATTTAAATAAAACTGAACTTTTACCTTCCGAAGATCGGCTAAACGGAAGCTCCCTGCAGAATGCTTTTGGGTCTACTAAAGACATAGCTTTAGAATGTACTGTTCGCTTACTGAGAAACAACAAACTCATAGGAATGGGTGGCATCTTTCACTCAAGTGGATATATTTTTACAAAAGCTAGTTCCTGCGTCGGTGCAAGAGAAGCAAAGACTTTTGATGGACAAAGATATGGCCTTAAAATCAAAAAGCGTTATGAGGAATTTGACCTAGCTATTTACAAACTTATTTCGGATGAAAATTTATTTCCAAAAGTTAATTGGAATACAGAAAACAATACAACCGAGGGGTCTTGGGTTATAGCAGCACACCCTTCTTTAAAAGAAATTCGCGTCGGAGTACACAGTGCAAAATTAAGAAAAATTGGGCGTGAAGGCGGAGTTATGGGTGTTCTTCTTACCTCAGATAAAACTAAAGTCGGCGGTGTTAAAGTATCAGAGGTTGTGCCACAAGCTGCTGCATACAGAGCAGGATTACTAGAATCTGACATCATAACCCATGCTGATGGAAGACGCGTAAAAAACCAAGATTCACTGGTTAAAATTGTTGGCAGTAAAGACCCCGGGGATGTTGTGCGAATAAAATTATCTCGAAAAGGGGAGCTTTTGGATTTTCTTGTGACCCTGGGTCATCGCTCAGTAACTTTTGATCTTTTTAATAGAAATCTGCAGATGAGTGGTCCAGTATCGAAACGAAAAGATAATTTCCCCATGATTTTACAGCATGATTTGCCTTTAGAAAAGGAAGCAATGGGCGGCCCGCTATTTGATATCGAAGGAAAGTGTATCGGCTTTAATATTGCACGAGTTGATCGAGTAACTGTTTATGCGTTACCAAGCTCTGATATCAAACAGATAGTAGATAGTTTCTTAGAAAATTTACTTACTAAATAACTTAAAGTAGAGGATATCCTATGACCATACGAAACCCGATCTCGGACCCCCGGTATGAAGGCTCATAACTAGCCCTGCTTGCTGACCGACATTGGTGTGCGGTGCGATAAAAACTGCCCCCTCGAACCACTCGCCTACTCCCATTAAATATACCAAGAGGATCTACATTTAAAGGTTTAGTAGAATATGGACTATAAAAATCATGACACCATTCCATTACATTTCCATGCATGTCGTGAATTCCCCATGCATTTGGAGGATATTTTGGATTACTTACATTAATCGGGGCAATTTTTTTTCGATTTATCAACATTACTTCACCGCCTAAATTATTTTCAGGGCGCGAACCATCAAGACATGCATTTAACCCCGATAAACGTTCACCACTATCCAAACCACAAAAACCTAGGGTACCAGAGCGGCATGCATATTCCCATTCTGCCTCGGTCGGTAATCTGAAAATTAAACCCTTTGGCAAGAGGGATTTTTGGTGGGCATCTGTCGTTCTTTTCCAGCAAAATGAAGTCACCTGACTATAGGAAACATGTGTAATTGGGTTTTTTTCTCCAAGTAAACCTTGTCGTACGATCTTGTGTTTATTTAAGTAATTAATGATATCAAATAGCTTTAAAAATTCCTGATTCTTGATTTGGTAACTTCTACGATTTTTGACTTTTAATTCCCAATTTCCCTTCGTACCGACATCCGGAATAACCTCTTCAAAAAAATAGCGTTTACGAGAATTTTGTTTGTAATCTCTAATCGTATAATTTCCATCTATGAATTGGGATCCTGTACAAATTTTTTTTAATTCCTTACTTTTTAACTCGTAAACATGACTCCCCCTTCTCAAAAATGGAGGAATATTCGCATTCCATTCCTCTTTGGTCATCTCAAATTTGCTTATCCAAAATGGCCTGGTGATTCGAACCAGATGTTTAGTTTCATCTTTATTCCTGCCAAGCTCACCTTCTGGACTACCCATCCAAAACTCACCTGGTTTTACCGAAATATAATTTTTCCACGCGTCTAATTTCTTTAACTCATTAGTATTGAGTGCTGGAACCATAGCAGGAGTAAAAGGCACATAATTTTTCGAATCCGAGGAACTAATTACTTCGGATTCAGAACACCCAAAGGTAAAGAGGAAATTAATCGATAAAATACTTATCTTCTTCCAATAGTCCACTCCTCTAACCTTCTGCCTTGGCTTGCTCCATAGGAAGTTTAATAAAAAATGTTGTTCCTTGCCCTTCCTTTGTATCGAACCAAATCTGCCCTGCATGAGATTTCACGATTACATTATGCGCAATGGCTAAGCCCTGCCCGGTTCCTACGCCCACTTCTTTCGTTGTAAAAAATGGTTCAAAAATTCGAGACTGCACTTTAGGCGGTATACCGCCACCATTATCGTTGATCGAAATAACTACGCACCCAGCATCAGAGTAATGCTTGGTAGCCACACTTAGGTTTCCTTTTTGACCATCTGTAAAACGGTCTCGGATAGCGTGAGCTCCGTTCACAACTAAATTCAATACAACCTGATTAATTTCTCCAATATTACAGGGTACAAAAGGTAAATTTTCATCTAACTCCAATTGTAATTCTGCGTGATATTTCCATTCATTTGTGGCAACGACTATTGTTGATTGAATTGCCTGATTTAGGTCACTGGGCTTTTTAGCAGATTCTGCATCTTTGTATGCAAAATTTTTCATTGATTTAACAATCGTTGTAATTCTACTTATACCTTCCTTGGCCTGGTCCACAGCTTCAGGAGCATTTTCTGCAAGAAATTGAAGTTCCTTTAAGTCTGGTGCTGTTGGCTCACCTCTTAATTTTGCAATAAAACCTTCTACTGCATCTTTTAAAAATAAAATATTATCGTTGGCGAACTGTGAAGGGGAATTAATTTCATGAGCAATTCCGGATGCAAGTTGGCCAACAGCCTCCATTTTCTGTGCATGAACCAATTGAGTTTCAAGTTCTTTTCTTTGGTTCATCTCCTCTTGTAATTGAACGGTTTTTGCCTGCAGGGAAGCCGTTCGCTTTTTCACTGTTGATTCCAACCCTAATATAAGTCCCTGCAATCGCTTAATCACCGATCTAATTTCATAGGGTCCAGTTTCCTTTAATGTGAATGGTTTATTATGATCGATAGAATTTTTGGCGGCTAATTCAAGCTTTCGAATCGGACTTGCAAAGCTTTTATAAGTTACAAATGCCAAATAGGAGACCAATGCCAAATAGAGTATGCTTGCAATGGTTAAAATAATTAAATCTGTCTCCTCCTTTTCGCGTAGTTCAAATCCTTTTTCTTCCAATGCACTTCTAGATTTTTGAAGAAACTGTTCAGCTTCCTGCTCCAAAATATTAAGTCCTTGATCAAGCTTTTCTCTGGCTCTATCAAACTGTGATTTTGCTTGATTGTTGGCTTTAAATTGACCTGCATCCTTTAATCCATCCTGTACAGATAATTTCTCCATTTTTTGAATAGCCAGTGACAACTCACTGAAACCATTTGCAATAGGTTCTAACATACTCTGTGGATAATTAACTAAATAATTATTAGAAATATCATTTAAACCTTTTTTAGCTGCGGTTAATTGGTCCCATGTTACACCAAATATACCCTCATAATTTTCAGGATAAACTTCAAGAGAAACGACGATACTTCTTGCAACCTCCAAAAAGTCTTTAACATCTGAATATTCTCCAGCAGACTTACCGGAATTCTTACT
The DNA here is from genome assembly GCA_965660135.1 of Opitutales bacterium. GTDB lineage: Bacteria > Verrucomicrobiota > Verrucomicrobiia > Opitutales > Seribacteraceae > Seribacter. The sequence goes on along the minus strand of CBFHYW010000011.1, from coordinate 17,377 downwards.
TTCTTCATTAAGCTCATCTGCAAGTTGATTAGTGCTGTGAAACATCCACCATCCCAATATCCCAACCAAAAGGGCACCTCCTAAGCTGGCAGAAGAAAGCAACCAAATATATGATCTTACTTTCAAATTACTTTTTTAATTTAAAAATTTAGGAACCAACAGGAACTGTAACCTGAAGTTTTTTAGGAAAAGGACTTTCGGCGTAACAGGAATTATAATTACGAATTACTTTTAAAAGCTGGCGGTCGACATCTGCACCACAAGAAGCAATCAAAAAACCATCGTCCAAGCGAAGCTCCTGTGCCAATCTCATTCCAACTTCTAAATTCTTAATTGCAATTTCTTCCAATTGAAATTTTTGTTCTGCGACCACGAGCAAATTAGAAAGGGAGTTCGTAACCAATGGATCATATTCATCTTTTCTAGCTTTTAATGTCTGAACGATTACACTTCTATCATGTCCGAGTTCTTCATAAAAATCGAAATCCAAAGAAACTCGCAAAATCGACGCTAATAATCTCGTTCCCTTGCCATCATCTTTTTCGTATCGGTATTGAACATCAATTTTTTGCAAAATAGCATCAACTTCCTCAAGTCCGGGAATCTTTCCAATTAAATTCTGTATGTCACCAGGAAGTTTCTTAACGAGTTTCTTCACTTCAGGTGATAAATCTTTTTTGTGATAAACATCTTCGCAAACTGATTCGGGTAATGAAATATAACCTAGTTGAGAAAATACGCTTGCTACATCCACGCGCCATCGATTTGGCACATTAAGCATATCCGCTAATTCGTTCGCAAGTCGCCTCACTCTTTGAGCTCTACCAAAAAATAATGGTTTTGCTGTGGAGAGTGATTGTGCAAGAGCATCGACAGCACCGCGCAATGTTTTATCCAGTAAGATTCTTTTACTTTTTATTAAATCATGCTGCTCTAAACCAGCGTTCAGAACTTTAATCAAAGTATCAGGGGGGCACGGCTTAGATAGCATCCGAAATACATTACCTTCATTAACCGCAGCCATAGCTGACTCAAAATCAGTGTGGCCAGTTAATAGAACGGTTACTACTTCATGATCTCGCTTTTTTATCTCTGAAAGCATCGTGGCACCGTTCATTTCGGGCATTCGCATATCCGACAAAACAAGGGCAAAACCCCTCTCACGATCAAATACTTCAAGCCCTTCTGCACCATTTGATGCCATGTGTAGCTCAAAGTCTTTTCTTAAGTTTAATTGAAATCCTTTTAGGATAGATTCCTCGTCATCAACGCAAAGTATTTTGTTATTCATGGGTATCAGTTCGTTATAGCAATTACATTGTCATCAAAAGAGCACAGAGTCAGCACATTTTAAAGAATAACTACTAATCAAATACAACTTATGGAATAGCAAATGGATATCTATAAATTTTGAAGATAGTCTATGAATCAGTATCGCTCAAAATAAAATGTTCACATTCAAAAACATGCGCATGTAAAAGGCTTATCCATTCTTTTCCTTCCTGTGTAATCTGCAAAAGTTTTATTCCTTCTTCAACATATTTATGAACAACGCCCAAAAAAAATGAGCGTACCCGCGTCGAAGTTCTCCGGGAGATTTACATCCCATAGTAGCGTTAATTCCCAATTCCTCGAATTCATAAAAGAGGGCTGGAATTTTATGAAGGTATTCAGGGTGAAAGCATCCAAATGTAGATTCAAATGTGTTGCACAATTGTTCCGTAAAAGGCAAAATTTTAAGGGTCTGTAAATTTAACATAATTTAATCGAATGATTGAACTGAATGACTAGCAAGCAGTAAATTTTCAAAAAGATTTAGATTTCTTATCAAATATTTTACAGTAAAACCAAAAACCGTTTATTGATCTTGGCTAAATGTAGTTCTATTTGCTTCATTATCCAACCATCTGCGTTTTATTATGACTGTAGAAATCTCATGCTTTCATACAAATTACTCAGGACTGATTATCCCAAAATAGTATTGTCCCCCCCAGTGGATCGAAACTGTTTGCGAATAATTTATAAACAATCACGCATCAAAATTACATATATGTAATTACTTCTTGGCAGTTATGAAAAAATTGTTAGCTTTAAAAATTACATGAGCACATCCCTCGTTTTTCGTTTTTGTATAATGATGTTTCTTCAATTTTTCATCTGGGGCGTGTGGTATGTTCCGATGTGGCCCTTTCTTGGAACTCTAGAGATTGAGGCCAGTCTCCGCGGAACTGCATATGCTGCCACTGGAGTAGCAGCAATTATTTCCCCTTTTATTGTTGGAATGATAGCTGATCGGTTTTTTCCCACACAAAAAGTTTATGGTTGGCTTCATATTTTAGGGGGGGCCTGCTTATTAATGATCGGACAAGCTAATAGCTGGGAAAGTTTTTATCCTTATCTGCTGATGCATTTAATTTTTTATATGCCCACCCTCGCGTTAGCTAATTCTTTGTCCTTTCAGAACATGAAAGATCCCCAAAAAGAATTCCCGCCAATACGTACTTTAGGAACAATCGGATGGATTGCTTCTGGAATTTTAGTTGGAAGCAGTTTCTTTGTGGACGGAATTTTTCAACTCTCTTGGCCTGCTTTTTTAGGTGGGAATCCTCCTCCAAGCGATTGGAGCTCAATCGCACTTACCTCAGGAACCTTTGAAATTGGAGCCATAGCCTCCTTCATTCTCGGTCTTTATGCGTTTTCACTTCCCCATACTCCACCAAAAATGAAAGGGAAAACTATATCCCCAGGGGAAGTATTAGGGTTAAAGGCATTTAGACTTATGAAGGATAGGTCATTTGCAATTTTTATCCTTTGCTCATTTCTTACCTGTATTCCCCTTTCGTTCTACTTTCAATCAGCCAATGGATTTCTTAAGGAAATGGGAGTTTCAAATTCAGAAGGTGTTCTGACACTTGGCCAAGTTTCAGAAATTTTCTTCCTCTTACTGGTACCCTATTTTTTCCGCAAGCTTGGGGTTAAAAAAATGCTAATGATTGGAATGTGCTTTTGGGTTCTTCGATATATTCTTTTTGCAAATGCAGATGCTCAAACTCATGCGCTTTTATATTTGGGGGTACTTTTCCACGGTATTTGTTACGACTTCTTCTTTGTTACCGGTCAACTTTATGTGGATAAAGTAGCACCCAAAGATATTCGTTCGAGTGCACAAGGATTCATCGCATTTGTGACCCTCGGGGCAGGCATGTTTGTGGGAGGCGAACTTAATGGATGGTGGAACTCCAAACAAAAACTTGCCAGCGGTATGAATTGGGAAGCTGTTTGGTATTTCCCAGCAATTATGGCTGGAGTCGTATTATTAATTTTCTTCTTTGCTTTTCGTGACCCGCCTTCCGTAAAAGAAATTTAATATTTCGTAATTAATCACTTTAAAAATAATTGATATACTATTACAAAATTCATAATGAATCATTCATCATCGCGTAGAAATTTTGTTAAAGCTAGTTCCACAATTACCGCCGGAACCCTTCTTGCTTCTCCATATGTTGGAAAAGCTGTGCAGAAAAATAAAATAATTAAGATCGGCTTGGTTGGTATAGGAGGTCGTGGAAGTGGAGCTGCTGCGCAGGCAATGAATGCAGACCCGAATGTTGCACTTACGGCTATAGGTGACCTTTTTGAAGATCGAATCAAGCTTCGTAGTAGAATTCTCAAGGCCCGAGGACGTGATAAATACCAAGTCACAGATGAAACTACATTTACCGGGTTTGATGCCTATAAAAAAGTTATCGACTCTGGTGTTGATGTGGTAATCTTAACCACACCACCAGCTTTTCGTCCGCAACATCTTGAATACGCAATAGAGAAAGGTGTTCACTGCTTTTTTGAAAAACCAGTCGCTGTAGATGCACCTGGAGTGAGAAAAGTCATTGAGCTTGCAAGAAAAGCAAAAGAAAAAAACCTCAGTTTTATGTCCGGTTTTTGCTGGAGACATCATTATCCAAAACAGGAAATCTTTGGGAGGATTCTGGATGGAGGAATTGGAGATGTTAACGCCATGTATAGCACGTATAACGGTGGTGAAGTTTGGAAAAAACCAAGAGAAGAGGGATGGACTGACCTTGAGGCACAAACGCGAAATTGGAATGCCCAACTTTGGCTGTCTGGTGATTCCATTGTTGAGCAAGCAGTCCACTGTATAGATATGATGCAATGGGCTATGGGCGAATCACTTCCGGTTCACGCAGAGGGGACTGGCGGAAGGCAAGTCTACAACGACCCAGACAAATATGGAAATATTTATGACCACTTCGCAATTTCCTACCAATGGGAAAATGGTGCACGCGGTTATCATTTCTCACGTCAACAAAATGGTACAGCTGGAAGCTATGAATTAGAACTTTTTGGAAACAAAGGATTTTGTTCAGCCAAAAATAGGCACCTCATCGATGCAGGTGATAATTCATGGAGATATCGTGACGAAAATAACGATATGTATCAAACAGAACACGATGAATTATTCGCCTCTATTCGCAAAGAGAAACCTTTCAATGACGGTGAACGGGCTGCACACAGTACAATGGTTGCAATACTAGGACGAATGGTTGCATACACAGGCCAAAAAATTACATATAACGACGCATTAAATTCTAAGGAAAGCCTTGTGCCCCTGGACTACGATTGGGAAATGAAAATACCTGTTCCTCCCCCTCCCACTCCTGGAGTCACTCGCTTCGTATAATTTATATACATTTCACCTACTCGACATTTTGAGAAAATGTTGCAGCTTATTTAAATTTTCTTAGCCAGCCACTCAACTACACCTTCAATAAGTTGGTTCGTGTATTCACCGGAAAAAGCGTGATCTGCCCCTTCAATTTTTACCAAATCGCGAGTACTTCGAAAGTTTGTGATTAACGATTGAGAATCAATTAAGGGAACAATATCATCTTTTGTTCCATGGACCAATAACCAAGGAATATTAATCCCAGTAGCACGAGGTAAAATACTTTTAATCTCGTGCATGTCCTTTACAAATGAATCAGAGAGTGGAAAAGCAGGGTCACCCCACATACTTCTTTTATTTTGATTAACCTGTTGAAATTCTTTTCGACAAAATTCTTGGGTTTCAACCATGCCGGCAAGAGAAATTAAAAACTCAATCCGGGAATCAATAGCCGCAGAAAGTACACCAACAGCTGCTCCCATATTATGACCTGCATAAATCGGACGCCACCCTTGTTCGACTGCAGAAGATAAAATATATTGCAGGTCTTCAATTTCCTTGGAGATTGTACAATCGGAAAATCGACCTTCAGAATAACCGTTACCAGTGAATGAGAAACATAGGGTACTCATCCCCTGGTTAGCTACTTCTCGAGCCAGAGTAGAAATTAAGGGGTAATCTTTGTCTCCCATAACACCATGCCCGACAATCAATAAATGTCGTGACTTTTCTGAACCTAAGTGAAAAGTATAATCAATTATTTCACTATGTTTATTTTTAATTTCACCAAGCATTTTTAAAATAAATATTAAACACTAGTTCTACACAGTGTTATTAATTGACTGAAGAGAAATTTATTAAAAAAATTATTCTATTAATGGAGTGGTGATTCCTCCATCGCACGCAAAGAACTATAATAGCGATAAAAGAGTGGATCTTTAACACTAATTTGTTCAAGAACACCTTGGCCCATTTCTTCAAAACCGAGGCCCAACTTAAGTATTAAATCTCGATTAGTGACCAGTGGTAATTGGGGATCATTGGAATGATTGGCCCTATAAACCCGAACCATTTCGCAATCAAAATTTGCTGTAAAACTAGTGGGGATAATTGATTCCTCTTCTTCAATTTTGCTATTTCTTTTCTCGATTCGATTTAAATCAAAATTTGATGAGGATACTTCACTTTTTGGGATTAGATTCGATTGATTATTATCTGAAAATTTAGTTTTAGAAAATACTCCTACTTCAGGCCAATCCCCATGTAATTCTTCAATGAACTTAGCACAATATAATGCATAGGTTACAAAATATGAAGGAATAGTTTTATCAACATTAAATCTCTTACCTATCCTAAGCAAACCTGATAACCTTGATGCATAAAGGTTTTCGTTAGTCCGAGCCAACTTAATCCATCCATTCAAAAGATCTAATCCCCGTTCTTGCAACCTTCTGTCATCATCAATAACGAAGTAAATCCAAGGTAATCCCGTGACATTAGGCGGGTTAACAAACTGTTCTGGATCTGTAAGCATAATCGCCTTCCAGCAATCAGGTTTTGTTTGACATGATTGCATCAAAAAAGTGGCCGCCTTTCCTTCAGCCCACCCGAATAAATTTTTAGCTAACAACCCTTCTTGTTTTTGAAAGCGAGTAATCTTATCAACCAAGTCATCACTTGAAACAACAGGTAGGACTAAGCAAGCAAACCCCCTTTCAAGCAAAAAAGAGAAGCTCGTTTCAAGATCTTTAAATTCTTGCCTGAAGGAATCAGAATTTCTTTGAACAATAACTTTTATAAAAATACCTTTTGCATACTCTAAGCCATCCCCTACCCGTCGAGCCTTTTGCTTTTGAACATCTTCCACCGACGCAGATTTTTTCAATCCGGGCAAAATGACACCTTGTATGTCATCATAGTCTCGAATTTCAAAATTAGCTAGTGGTTCAATTTTTCTGTAAATGAAATCCTTATACATATCCCGTAAGGGCCTTGTGAAACTCATAATTTTCGAAGAATATTCACTTTCCCTACCAACCCAATATCCAAGATGTTCAGACTCTTGTGGATCCAATGGTTGGGTTATAAAATGATCAAGGGGTATTTTTTTTAATATTGGATTAAAAGCTGGCTGACTTGGTTTTCCCCAAGCGAGCGAAAGGCGCCAATTTGCATATCCATCCACAAGTCGAAAGCACGCACCTTCTAAAAGATAGATACAAAAAAGAGAAAACAAAATAAGTAAAAAACCTTTAAGTAAATTTAACATAAATCTTTAATTAACTTTCTTTTGAAATTTGTTCTTCAACCTCAACTGTTTCAGATTTCTCATCGGAGGGAATTTCTTCAATATCTTCACCCAAGTTCGCTTCCTCTTTCGGGGGTTGGGTTTCAATTTCCCCTTTTTCTTCAGGCAAAGCAGTTGGTTCTGAATCATCTGGTTCGATATTAGAAGAATCCTTTTGACCAATTTCTTCAGACTCTGCTTCAGGTTTGTCTATTTCAATATTAGCATCTTCTTCAACTGACTGCTCCTCCTGCCCTTGAACCTTATCAACCTCAGGTAAATCGGCAGGTTTGGATTCCTTAACTAAAGGCTTATTTACCCTGGAAGGTGAATACTTAATGTTGTTGGATTTTTTCTTTTTAGATCTAAAGGAATAAGCATAAAGAAAAATCGATAGAACGAGGCAAATAGTTGTTGAAAGAAAAAGCTCAGACTTTTCTTCTTTATTTATTATGTGATCATCACCAATAAATTTTAACCAAAATGCGACAACTACGATAAACAGCGGAATAGCAAAAGCACGAAAGAGAAATTTTGTACGATTTGCTAAAGTTCCTACAGTAGACAGGCTGATAAATAACAGTGAATAAGCAAATAGACAGAGCGAAAACAAAATTTTTAGTCTGAAAACTTGGCTCATGATAGAGTCAACTGGAGAAGACCCAAGGAGTTCCGGTATTGGGTAACCAACGAAGTAACTCTCAGATAGAGAAATCATTACATTCTCAAGGGCCTTATAATCATAAGCTAAGGCAGCCCAAAAGAATGGAATTATTAAAAGGCAAACGCCTCCCAATGAGAGAAATAAGACTCTATTAAAACTGTGCACGGACGATTTCCATAATCTACCAAAGTTTGGTTCGTTGCAAGATTTTACTAAAATTGTGTGACAGTACAAATTTTGCGGTAATAAAATATCTTAATCTAAATATTTACTATCTTTCCTGTACTATCGCCAATTTGTTCTGCATTTACTCCTAATTTTTCTAGAAGGCCAAGATAAAGGTTAGTCATTGGCACACCGGTTTCAACTTTGTTACGAACGCTACTTTCATTCCAAATTCTTCCTTTCGAAAAATCTTCATGCCTTCCTGTCTGTAATCCATGTGCTTTGCCGCCAGCCAACAAAACAGGCAGATCTGAATGGCGATGTCTATTTCCATCACTAATTCCACTACCCAATACAATCATGCAATGATCGATCAGCCTACTTCCATCAAGCTCATGAACATTGGAAAGCTTATCAAGAAAATATGCGAATTGCTCACAGTAAAAATGATCAATTCGGGCAAGCTTCTGGATCTTCTCTGGATCATTTCGGTGATGAGACAATGAATGATGGCCTTCAGGTACGCCAATATCTCTAAAACTCCGGTTGCTTCCATCATGTGCCAACAAGAATGAACTTATCCGGGTTGAATTGCTTTGGTAAGCAAGTACCATCATATCAAACATTATTCGCAGATGTTCTTTGTAGCTACCTGGGATGCCCTCAGGGCTCTGAAGTTGAGACACATTCCTATTCGCTTTTTCATCCTGCTGTATCCTTTTCTCCAACTCTCGGACGCTCGAAAAATATTCATCTAATTTTTGTTGATCCTCCTGACCCAATCGTTTTTTTAAAATTCCAGCATCTTCTAAGGCAAAATCAAGGATACTTTGATTAAGTACTTTTCGCTTAAGCTGATTTTTGCGGTCAATTCGTGAATTTGATTTACCAAACAAACGCTCAAATACTAAACGTGGATTGGATTCTGGAACCATGGGCATTGATTCCGTTTTCCAAGACAAGTTATACTGGTAAGCACAACTGTATCCAGAATCGCATTTCCCCGATCTTCTCACTCCATCACAACTTAATTCCAAAGAGGGTAATTTTGTTTGATCCCCGATTGCCTCAGCTGCAAGTTGATCAACTGAAATTCCAACCCTAATATCTTTCCCTGCAGTTTTTTTTGCCTGACAACCAGTCAAAAAGGTCGCATTCGCTCTTGCATGATCTCCTCCTCCGTCACCATTAGCATCAGCCTTGATATGATCCAAACCACTTAAGATCTGAAAATCTTTTTTATAATTTTGTAAAGGATTTAGACTTTTTGGTAATTCCTCTAAAGCCCCAGTACTTTGTGGACGCCACTGGTCCATGATTACTCCATTGGGGATGTAAGTAAAACCTAGCCGGGCGGGGATGCTTGATAACGACGGACGCCCAATGGATGCCATTGAGGGTAAAGCGAAAGAAACTCCTAAACCCCGAAGCATTGATCTACGACTAATTGTGCCTAACTTCATCTAAAATTATATTACCAGATACTAATGATTTATGACATATTAATCAAATATCATTATTTGGTAAATTGGAAAGGTTGACTTTCAAAAACCTGAAAAAGCAAGTCAGCAAAATTAACTTGGCCCTTACCAAAGCTAGCAACAACCTGATCCACCGCTATTCTATCCTTATAGCTGAGGCCGCGGCCAAGACCGTACACAAATAATTTCTGAGTAATACAACGAACGATTGATTCTTTCTTATTTTGCAAAAGAAAGGTTTGTAATTCAGCAATCCCGCTGAACTCTTCCCCTGAACTTAATCTCCCAGTAACATCTACTGGCTCACCACCGTCATTCGTTCTCCAATTTCCAACCGCATCAAAATTTTCCATAGCATATCCCAAGTTGTCCATGCTCGCGTGACAGGAATAACAGGCTGGATTTTTGGAATGTTGCGACATTTGCTGTCGTAAAGTAAGCTTTTTATGACTTTCCTTATGAAATTCTTCTAGTTCAGCAACATCAGGAGGGGGATCCCGAGGCGGTGCTGCCAATAAGTTATCCAACACCCATTTGCCCCGCTTAACCGGGGAAGTGCGGGTGGGATTAGAAGTTATGGTTAAGACGGAACCATGTGTAAGTATACCTCCCCGCTTTTTTAAATCATTCCCTTGGAAAATAACCTTCCTAAATTTTTGGTCATATTTACCCTGCAGTCCGTAGTATTGAGCAAGGTCTTGATTGATCATCGAAAAATTTGCCCCCAATATAAAATCAACCGGTAAATTTTGTATGAGTAAATATTTGAAAAATTCCTGTGTCTCCTGAATCATGGAATCTCTCACTTGATCAGTAAATCTTGGAAATTGTTTTGGATTCGGATTTACAAGGTTCAAGTCTCTCAATTGGAGCCATTGTCCGCAAAAGTTATTTATAAAACCCTCGATCTTTTTATCCGAAATCATCCTGTTAAATTCCTGACGAAAATTTTCCCGAAGCTTACCCTTTTCGGCTAATTCCCAAAGACTATCGTCTGGAATGGAGCTCCAGAGAAAATATGACATACGATGAGCAAGGGCAAACTCGTCAATTTGCCTGTAATTTGTATTACTTTTAATATCACCCTTTTTCTCTTCTCGGAAAAGAAAGCGTGGAGAAACGAGAGCTGCCTTGAAAGTCTGGCGCAAAGCTTCAACAACAGATAACTCATTTTTTGTCATCATCGCATAAAAAGCTTTGTGCCTATACATCTCTTTCTCTTCCAATCTCATTCGGTAAATACGTGGAATCCATTGCTCAAGGCTTCGCATTACATGACCTTCATCAATTTTTTCTGTTTCCCATTCAGCCAGCAAGTGGTTTCTTGAATCCTTAAATTTGAAGGCGATCCCTTTAGGAAACGATATCTCAATTTCCTCTACATATAAATTGCGATCCCGAAGTTTTGGGTTTTTATTTTTAGGGTCAAAAAAATCATTGATAAAAGAAAGTGCAATTTCATTGGTGGATTTCTCTTTCGCGTAATATTTAAAAGCATAAATTGATTTTTGAGGATATTCCGAATCGATAGCGAAAATTTTAATTTTACTGCCATTAATGCTTACCTCCATCTTGGCTATTTCATTTCCCGCTCTGCTTGCTGAAGCACGTACTTTTACTTCATATTCACCACCAATGTCTGACTGATGAAAAATTGTAAAACTACCTTGTGAAGGTAATACTCGTATATCCCCCTGCTTTCTACCCCCCGTAATATCATCTGCAATAAACCTAATAACTTCTCCTTGATCATCGATGGGACCAAGAATCTTTTCCATAACGATTTCAGCCATACCCATATACTTTTCCATAAGGAGTGGGGAAAGGGTAAGTACTTCTCCAATCGTATCAAAACCATACCCCGTATCATCTGCTGGAAAATAGTTTTTCGCATCTATTGTAACCTGAAAAAGATCCTTAATCGTATTTTCGTATTCTGTGCGATTAAGCCTTCTCAAAACCACATGCCCGGGGTCGACTTGACTTGGGTCATATAGAAAGGATTCTTTTTCTATCCATGATAAAATTTTTGAAATTTCATGATCCTGTGGCTGATGCACATTGGCAGGTGGCATATTTCGATTGTAGGTATTCTTCCAGACTCTATCCCACTTTTTATGATGCTCGTCGAACTTTCCAAGCGAAATTAACTCGTCTATGGCAAAACCGCCTTTTTGAGCACCATCACCATGACAGTCATAACAGTACTCCTCCAACAAAGGTAATACTTCATTAAATAAAGCTTCGTTCTTTCCTTCTTTTGCAAAGCTGCATTCTAGCAACGCAAAGTAAAAGATTCCAAAAGTCCAAAAATCTTTGCGAGTGAATTTCATACAAATTCCATTCTCTTTCTTTTTAAAAATACTACAAATATTCTCTCGAGGTAGTACGCACTTTTATATCAGAAGATAAAATTATTTTTACTGAGAAAGAATGATTAAGTCGTCAAAGAGAATTGGTGTACTGGCATAAGGAAAACCCCACAATGCACATTTACCTCCCTTGTATTGGATACTAAATTTTTCACTGACCAACCAAGTGTCCGGTTCCGCTTCTTGCTTTGGCCAGAGCTTGAGCTGTACAAATGTAGATTGGTTTGAATCTTCAGGTGTCATTTGAAAACGAACGGACCACCATTGATCTCCCGTCCATAAAAAGGGGACCTCCTTTAAAGTTTGGTCATCAAAAGTTAGGACAAGATTCCTAGCTGCTGGATTCAATCGCAATCGTAATCCCCGGACTCCTCCAATTCCCGCTGCAACAGCAGGCATCCTTCGTCCTTTTTTTCTTGAGAAAAAAGAAAATTGTAATTCCAAACCCTTTTCCCTGATCCTCGGGCCAAAGAGCAGTCCGAAATCGCCCATTGGTGACCCTGGCAAAGTCAGGCTTTTCTCATCATTCTGATCAACCTGTACCGTGTATGCTCCGTCTAAAATAAACAAACTCTCAGGTTCAGAGCCAGTTTCCATTTTTGAAAAGTCTTCGCTAAACTCAACGACCCAACTAGAATTACTCTCGTGGGGTTTAGTTTCAACTACTATTTGATTCTTAGCACCTTCACTGGGTGATTCGTTTTTTATTCCGTTTTGAACACAACCATGGGTTATCAAAAAGCTCAAAAGAGCTAGGCGGTTCAATAGAAATTGATAACTTTTCATTAATGATCGCAACTTATTCATTTTTTAATAAAAGAAGTTGGCTTTTGCGCAAGGTCAAGCAAACGCCCATTCCAACCCAGAAAAAAGCAAGGACGCCAAGTGCCATGAAAAACCATAGAAAGCCAATGCTTGGCGAATCCAAGATACCACCAAATAAAGCTGGTGTAATTCCTAATATTGCAGAGACCGAGCCCAGTGCAATTCCCCAGAATGCCAATCGTGCATGTTCGAGAAAAACATTTTTTCGAAGATAATTTAATTGATATCCAATCGCTTCAAATAAGGCGAATTCGTGACCGCGCTCCACTAAATTCCGAACCACAACCAACCCTAATCCGCATGTGCCAATTAACATTCCAAGACCGCCCAGACCCTGGAATATGGATAGGTATGTATTTTCTACTTTCTGTAATTCAGCAAGCTTTTCCAAAGAATCCCGAAACTCCATCCCATGCTGAAATAATCGGTCCTCCAAATGAACTGCCAACTTTTGAGCATCCTCTTTGTTGCCCGTAAGCATAAAACTGCGGTATCCACCCTGCTGTTTGAACTTATTCAAAAAATCCACTTCCTTTATAAAAAGTGCTCCCTGTAACATCGATCCTTTGAAAGCTCCTACTACTTCAACCTCAAAAGGTTTTCCTTCTCCATCCACGTAGTTTAACCGTCCACCCGTTCCCATCTTCAATGCCCACATTAGAGTGTTTTGGTCGACTAAAGCAGGAATAGCTCCACCGTCCGGATTTTGATATAGGCTAGACCAGTTCCCCTCTGCAAATTCAAAGCGGCCATCAAAATCACTAGGCTTAATTCCAAAAATTTTAGGACGAATGGCTTTGTTCAAATTAAGACAACTTGCATCATCTCCCTCCCGCAAACGTAAAGGAACCACATTCGCCTCGTCCAAAAGACTTTTATTTAAATCAAAAAGACTTATGGCCTCATCCTGATTTAAATCATCATATATTGGCACTGCTGATTCGCCCCAAAAGGAAAATCCGCCCGTGCCAGATTGTAAATCAGTTGGGGAAGCAGGAGGAGCCTTTCGAAAGGCTCCTGTGCTCACAACAAGAAACGCACCTGCAGCCATCGAGCCGACTGTTACCAAACTTCTTCCTGCGCGCCTACCTAAATTTCTACGATTAAGTTGAGCAAGGTTAGAAAAACATTTATCCGCATCTTCTTTTTTACCTAAATTTGACCTGAATAAAAAAAGACCGCCCACGAGAAATAAACCGCCTGCACCAAAAAAAGCCATTGATGCTTGGTTACTCGTTAATCCAACAGACCAAGCTAAAACTAGCGAAGAAAACAAACAAAATATTCCCGCCCATTTGTGCCATCTTCTTTGGGTAACTACGCTTTCACCAGTCGAACCGGTGTTTCCAGATACAAGAAGTTCTACCGGTTCTCGCTTTAACAACTTTCTCGTTGACCAGACCATCGCTAATACAGAAATAAGCGTAGCACACGATCCGCCTGTAATCATAGAACTTAGGGATGCATCGTAATGAAAGCTAGCACCAGATACTGCCCCACTCCACTGACCGCTCAACAAATCAAGAATCGTTTTTCCATAAATAGTTGCAAGGAATACCCCTACAATGGAACCAATACCTGCGGTCAATAAGCCCTCGCCCCAATAAACCAGTCTTAACTTTATTGTTTTCCAACCAACTGCTCTCAATACCCCAATTTGCTGGCTTCTTTGCTCTAAGGAAAAACTAAAGAGCATCCCGGTTATTGCCAATGCAGCCATAATTACAAAAAAACTAAAGCCCATAAACAACTGACCAAAATCAACTGGTGATTCTACGGCATTTTGTGCATCTGCACGAAGGCCCCGGAGTACCAATCCGGCATCCTCCGCATGTAAATTTTTACGCAAACTTTTTTTGATCTCTTCCTTGGAAATATTTCCTTTGTCTAGTCTCAGCCCAGTCAGAGAACCCCAACGGTTTCCCCACATCTCCTGTCCAGCCTTAAGCGAAACAAAACCCTTGGGTGTTCCCCGGTATTCGTTCCAATAATGTTCATCACGATCCCGCACCTTATGGACAATAGGAATGCCCGTATCCCACTCTCCGCAGGATTCGGCATCAGACAATCCTGGAAAACGGGGAGTCCAATCGCTTTCCTGATCTTCTGGAACAGCTTGTGGCATCGGAAGAATTTTTCGCAAGACAAATTCTCTCGAAGATTCGATCAATTTTCTTCTTTCCCCAACCGTGTAATAACTAACGCTTATTGAATCCCCAAGTGATGCATTTAAATCATCCGCAGTCCATTGATTCAGAGCAATATCTTGATCCTTCCAGTCTTCACTTAAAAAATCCACACTTTTAGGTACCACCGCACTCATCATGGAGTAGGGTACTAAAGCAGTACCACCCTTAACCGATTTATTTTCTATTGCATTTACTAAATAAGTTAGAACACCAACAGATTTCCCACTTACTTGGCTAGCCTGCTTGGCTAAACTATCCGAAAGAAATACCTGCCTAGTTCGAACACTCCATTCCTTTGAATTCCGGAGCTCCTTAATTTCAATACCTGCATCTTCTAAGGTCCAACTTTTATCCATTGCCTTCTTTGCAAGTTCCAGGTCAACCTCGGCTTCATTCGGCGCACCGATGAGGAGAAAGTTTGCAAATTGTGTGCTGCCCGAAATTTCATCAAGAGAACGGAAAAGTTTCATCTGCAAGGAATTCAAAGGGACGAAAAGGGTAAGTGGTTCACGCTGATTTCCCTGTAGACCAAAATTACCAAAACCAAGTGCGGGTATGATTCCACCAAATGAATTGTTCATCGTAACAAATTTATTATCTCTCTCCCCGGACAACGGAGCATCTCTCGAAAACATGCTTGGTTCCTCCATTCTCAGAATTAACCTATCATCACTCTCCATGTTTAATCGTTTTCCGAGTCTTTCATTTACAAAAAAACTGCCGGATCCCCATTCTGGAAATTCCTTTTTCATCGACCAAGTACCAAGTGGTGTGTGTGAAAAATCAGGTGCAAGTTTCCAAAACCTCTCATCCACTCCCAACACCTGTACATTGGTCACCCGTAAAGAACCATCCGGATTTGTTATTGTTCCCCGAGTCAGTGCAATTGGAGCGACCACAACTTCTGCTGCAAGCTTATCCTTAATTCTAACCGCGAGATCCTCCTCAAAAAAACCGTCGGGCGAAAGCATGGCAATGTCTCCCTGCCCTACTCTCTTCTCCGCTAAACCACGCAAGGTCGAACGCACTGAATCCCCAACAGTCAAGGCACCAGTAAGAACTATCGCACACAAAGCAGCCGCTAAAACAATACCTGTGTTTTGCCTTCGGAAGAAAAGCAGATTTCTAAAAATTATCTTCCAAAAACTCATTATCTCTGCTGCCCTAAACTTCCATCACTCAAATGATATGCATGTTTCATTTGATTTGCACTGTCCACCGAATGGGTGACCATTAGCAAAGTTACCTCTTTCTCTTCATTCAGTTGATTAAGTAAATCTATAAGATTATTTGAGTTACTTTGGTCAAGGGCGCCTGTCGGTTCATCTGCTAATAAGACGGAGGGATTATTGATCAAAGCACGGGCCACGGCTACGCGCTGTCTCTCGCCTCCCGATATTTGGCTTGGTAAATGAGACAGGCGATGATCAAGTCCGACATCCTTCAAAAGTTCTGTTGCCCGGTTCCGCAGCTCATCCCCTCCTAGTTTACCAAACCCGGCGAGCGCTGGGACCATTACATTTTCCAAAACCGAACATGACGGAAGTAAATGATGAGACTGAAAAACAAAACCAACTGTTTGGTTCCGGTATTCCGCCACTTCTCGATCTGAGAGTGAACCAAGGCTTTGCTTATTCACTTCAATGCTTCCTTTTGTTGGCTTATCCAAAAGTCCAATCACATTGAGTAAGGTACTTTTTCCGGATCCGGACGGTCCAACAATTGCAACGGAGGAGCCAGTCTCCACTACTAAATCAACTTCGTTGAATACATGAACCATTTCCTCTCCATCCGGAGAAGGAAAAGATTTTGAAAGCTTGGATATTTCAATAATGTTTTTCATCTTAAAAAATTTTAGGACTGAGGCTTAATCCACCTTCTGGCCTTCATCTCATGACGGGGCAAAGTTCCAGTCCCCACATGTTTTACAGGAATTCGTAAGGAAAATGATTCCTGAAGAGCTTGTTCCAATTTATTTGAAATATCCGTACTGGATTCAATGTTTACCCGTGCTTCTAGCATGGATTGACGCTCTGCAAATATCACTTGGTATTCGCAAATTTCAGGGAAATTCGAAACCACGGCATGAACTGCCGAAGGATACAAGTTCACCCCGCGTACGACCACCATATCATCAACCCGACCAAGTATTCCACCAATCAAGTCGAAAGTAGGCATACCCGTTTCATCATAACCGCGCTTTGCTATAACAAGATCACCTGTTCGGTAACGAAAGACCGGGCAACCTACTCGACCCAAGGTCGTCAGTACCAATTCACCCCGTTCTCCATCCTGCAGGGGTTGACTGCTTTCCGGGTCGATCACTTCAGGAAAATAACTATCTAAGATTATGCGTAACCCACCATTGCCACCTGGAATTTCGTAAGCAACAGGACCCACTTCAGTCATTCCGTAATGATCATGAATTTTCAAGCCTTTCTGCCAGGCCGAGGTAATTTTGTTTCGAAATCCGTCTTCACTCCCCCCGGTCTCACCCGCCACAATTATCGATTTAAGATTATGCCGACTCAAATCTAACCCATTTTCTAAGGCAACATTGGTAAGTCGACTCGCATAAGTCGGAGTACAGAACAAATGGTCCACTTCATTTTCAAATATTCCGCTAAGCCGTTGTTCCGTACTCTGCCCACCTGTTGGAATACACAAACAACCTCTCTCTTGGGCGGACTCAAAAGCCGTCCAAAATCCT
>CBFHYW010000010.1:0-29053 GCA_965660135.1 Opitutales bacterium | reverse complement strand
AATCCGAGAGACCAATCCTTTTTCTTTCGTAACGACAACAGATTGGCCTTTATTCATTTTGACCTTCGCCCCTTTTTTTGTGCCAACGCGTTTCTTCTTACTGGCGACCTGTGAAGTTGCTGAGGGTTGTGCCTGTGATGGATGAACCTGGGCAGGTGAATGCTCAACTACTGGTTCAGGAATCGGTTGGTCAGCAACATCAAAAAGTGAGCTTAAAGTTTTCCATTCTGTCTCCCCTTCATAGAGGGCAAAATCGGTAGCTAAAAGTTGTCCGGCCTGTAAAAATTCTCTCGCTTGATCAGGAGTGTAGGGTCCAAAAGTCTGCCCATCCCTGGAAACATAAATATTCATTAAGCTACTTTGAACTTCCCTCGGGCTCAGTAATAGATTCGATCAATTCTATTGGAATCCCGACTTTTTTTAAAATCGGGACTGTTCGATCCGGAGCAAAAAGCAAACCAGCAAACCCAAGAATTGCCATTACGATAAAAAGAATGATAAAAACTAAAGATGTGGAATAAATCTTGGCTATTATGCCCTCCCCTTTAACCACAATCACCGTTTGCTTGCTATTAAGCCCCTTGATCTTGCGAGAGCTAGAAATTCGATCTCGACCGGCTCGGGCAACAGATTTTTCTTTAACCTCCTTTTTTTTGGCTTCTGGAACAGTGGGGGGAGGCGGTAATGGTAAAGATGGCGAAGGCGGAGGCACATACTCCTCAACGGGCTCCGGAGATGCTTGAGGAAATGACTCTTCCTGAATAGGAGCAGCAGAAAGGTCTGATTCAAGAGGTGGTGGAACAGGTGGTGGCGAGGAATTGGATGGCGGAATTTGGATAGAAGGTATTTCAGGAGGAGCTGCAGGAACTGACTCAGAAAAAGTGGTCTCTTGCTCAACCTCCTCAGACAAGGTTTCTTCACCTTCCTCCTCCCCTTCATCCTCATCCATAAAGACATCTTCCCATTCCTTCAACTTCTCATAATCAACTTCGTCATCTTCAAACTGATCGTATAAAGATGAATCACTGGACTCCTTTTCATCAGAAGAAAGTAGCTCGCTTAATGGGTGCCAATTTTCTTCTCCAGCTTCAGAACCCAAGTCATCTACACTCAATTCTCCAGCTTCAAGAAATTCTAGAATTTCTTTGTGCGAGTGAGGTCCAAAAGTTTGATTATCTTTTTTAACTAGAATATTCACAATGATGGAATTACATTAATTCTATAATTTTGTCTAATTTTAGACTTCATATGCAGAGTAAAACATCAATATCGATAAATAAATTAAAATCCAATCAAAAGAAAGACTTGTTTACAAAAAAGTCTGATAAAGGATAGAAGTTATTTGTCTGCTGGCACTGAGCGTATCCAATCTACAACAATCTCAATTTCCTCAGTGGATAGTTTCTTATCTCTTCCGTAAGCGGGCATACGATCATTTTTCTTACCGTAAAACCTTTCATGCTCAGGGTTATTGATAAAATCAATCATCCATTTCCTAGATCCATATCCGGTAAGGTCCGGAGACGAGCCTTCCCCTTCAGAATCGATATCATGACAATCAATACAGGCAAGATCATCGTAAAAAACATCCATTAACTTTTCTCTTTTCTCTTGATCCAAAGGTTTCTGATATGGCAACTCGGCAAGATCAGATAATAGAAGAGCAACTTGAGGAAGTAATTTTTTTTCTTCCTCATTAAACTTTTTCAAAACTTTTTTTGCCATGGTGCCATCTTTGAAAGCAGTTCCTCCAAAGTATTCAGGAGATACATAGTGTTCATAATTCAACAGTTTAGTTGTCCAAGCAACGCTGGCAAAACCAGCCAATTCAGGTGCAGATTGATCGTCATCAACTTGATAACCCCTTCCATCGTGACCGTTGTAACGATGACAACTTGAACAATGAGCAGAAAATATTCGTCGCCCCCTATTTTCCCTATCACCCCTAAGCAGCACAACCGCACCGGTTGGCGGAATCCCTTCCTCCTGTGCAATTTGCACGACTCGTTGGGCTTGCCATTCAGCTTCACGAACAGCCGCACCGTGATTAATATTTTCCCTGTCCTCCGAAAAAGCTAAGAATGTAAGTCCAGCAGCTCCTGCTAGCAAGCACCACCAAAAACCTATATTAAATTGATGCCCTTTTCGCGAAGCCCCAATAAAAGGTTGAAGAAAAATAAGAAGTCCGAAAACCAAGGGTATAATTACAGCTCCCCAAAATGCAGGAACATACTTCAATAATTGAAAAAGGAATAAAAAGTACCACTCGGGTCTTGCAGGAAATTCATTCGATGGGTCAGCTGGTGGCCCCAAAGGTGCTCCCTTAAAATATAAAGTGAGAAAGACCACGGCTAATAAAACTGCTAAACAAGCAACACCATCCTTCAAAATTTGATCCGGCCAAAAATAGGAATCTCTCTTGGGTCGGGGTTCTTTAACATGGATACCATGCTTTCTGAAAAGGTATATATGTCCTACCACAAGTGCAATTAATGCCCCGGGAAGAATACCTGCATGGAGGGCAAAAAAGCGAGTGATTGTTTGATGTCCATATTCCACCCCCCCGACCACAATTTTTTGGAGCATGGGACCAATTATTGGAACTTCTGCAATAAGATTAGTGGCAACCGCAGTAGCCCAGAAGCCTTTTTGATCCCATGGTAAAAGATAGCCGGTTAAGGATAGGGCTAGAGTTACCCCCAAAAGTGCAATTCCAAACCAAAAATTCAACTCTCTAGGTGCCTTATACGCCCCATCGATCATCACTTGCATTAAATGCAAGACCAACAGCACAATCATGGCTTGTGCCATGTAATGGTGAACGCCTCTTAAGAACCAGCCTCCCCAAACCTGATACTGGATAAAGTAAACACTTTCCCAAGCAGTCTGTGCACTCGGGCTATATGACATCCATAGAAGCGTGCCGGTAACAACCTGAGTAAAAAAAGCAAAGGTTAAACAACTTCCCCAAACATAACGCCACCTTGCTCCACCAGGTACTTTCTCATAAAGTGCCTCTTTGACAAGACCACGGATCCCTGAACGATCGTCCAACCAATCTAAAAACTTGTTCATGATAGAGGAACTTTTTCCACGATATTTGGACGGAATTGTTGAAAGCGAATCCATACAAACCCATCTTCCACTTTGGTATCCATGGTATCCAACCCTCTTGGACTCGGACTATTTGCATCGGTAACCGAACCATCAAGTCCAAATGTACTGTTATGACAGGGACAAAAATAATCATCCGATTTTGATCGGTAGTCCACCGCACAACCCAAATGTGGACACTTTAAATTAAATGCAATTACTTCTTCACCTTTTCGACTTAGATATACCGCTCCAGCAGGAACATTTTTGTAGGTTGTCCAGGCATCCTTGACTTGTTCCAAAATAATCTCGTATTTTACCGGTTTTCCATCCTCTGAAAGATTTACTAAAGGAGCGACTTTAGTCCATGGGACTTTTTCTTTATTTCCTGCACTTTTTTTAACCGGGTCTAGAATGGTGGTTATACCTGCAGCAAAAGGGAAAACTCCACATACTGCAGATACAGCCAAAGTTGAAACAACTATAAATTTTCTCCTAGAATCTTTTTCACAACAATTGGTTGAACTTGGATCAATGGGTGGATTTTTTTCTTCTGTCATGAACTTAGAATGTCACAATTTATATCACATATAAAATGTTTAAGATTAAATTTGTAAAACGAAATACCCCTAAATTCCCAAATTAAATATTTCCTGATAATAAATAAAATATAACCAGATTATAAATAAATTTGGGCATTACGCCCACCCTATATTTTTAATATTTTATTAAAAATTTCACTGATCTCATTCAGGGAATGCTGGAAGAGGAGGTAATCCACCATCGGAGGAATCTGCACCAGGTAAGGGAGGCAAACCCCCACTACTGTCTTCCCCTGGCAAGCCAGGTAGAGGGGGTAAGCCGTTGTCGTTACCACCAGCATCAGGAAGTCCAGGAAGAGGGGGAAGATCACCATCACCAGGAAGTCCAGGTAAGGGAGGAAGTTCATCGCCACCAGCATCAGGGAGTCCAGGTAATGGGGGAAGATCACCATCATCCGCATCAGGGAGTCCAGGTAATGGGGGAAGATCACCATCATCCGCATCAGGAAGTCCAGGTAATGGTGCAAGACCACCGTCTTCGGGTAGAGAGTCAGGGAAAGCTGGAAGGTCATTTTCAATTGGATCAGAACCAGGAAGAGAAGGCAGTCCTTCTTCACTTGGAGGAAATGCGGGTAATGAGTCCGATGGTAAAGCTGGTGCAGGACTCTGTGGGAATGCAGGGAAATCAGAAGGAGACGATTCAACGGAAGGAATTGGAGGAAGTCCTTGAACCGGATCCGAACCTATACTGCTTTCAACAGGTTCAGCAGGAAAAGGTGGAAATTCGCTAGGAGCCTCATTTGAGTCAGAAGGAAAAGAGGGTGAAGAATCATCGCCAGGGCTAGAAATAGATTCTGGGAATGAAGGCAATGATTCAGCTGGAGCAGAATTCCCAGTAGAAATATCGCTTGCGCCTGGCAAATCAATTGATGGCAAATCACTAGATTCAGAATTAACTGGAGAATTACCCGGCAAAGAAACTTTATCGATCGAGCCCTCTCCATCGGAATCAGAAACGGTTGGTTTGGTTACCAAATTGATAGGGGAACCGTCTGATCTCCAAGTCGCTTCCTTTCCATGCCTTGTGCCATTGGTGTACGCACGGATGTACATTTTTTGCCCATTTGGCCACCAACGGGTAACCGTGCCATGCCAGCGACCTTCACTGTAATTTCTTTCATACATTTTTATTCCGTTTGAAAACCATCTGGCACTTAAGCCATCTTTCTTTCCCTCTTTCCAAGATTCGTCAGACGATACATAACTACCGCTTGCCCCTTTATCTATTGTGAGAATTCGACCAGTAAAGGGGCGATCGTTAAATTTTTGGTAAAGGAGACCATAGCGGGATTCAAAATAATTGCCATATTCCTCAATTGTAACCTGAAAAGCGTCTTTACTTACACCAACAACCTGAGGTGCAGAAGGAGCGTTTGAATGAATATTCGGTGATTCCTGCCTGTAGCTGTTTTGGCAAGATGTTAAAAAGGGGATCAGAACAATGAGGGATAATAACAACGGATTTTTCATCCTTATCATGGTGATGATTTTACAAAATAATGCAAGATTGAAGGTCGGTTGTAGACAAATCTTATTGTCAAAATTATATATTTATGTTTTGGCTAGGTTATTACCTATTCAAAGGTTCCTTCCTCCTAAAATTTCAACTCATGAATATTCAGAATCTTGTACTCATTATCCCCGCCTTCGGTATCCTTGCACTACTTTTCACTTTATGGAAAACTAAACAGGTTAATACTCATTCTGAAGGTTCTCCCAGAATGGCAAAAATTGCTGCAAGCATCCAAGAGGGTGCAATGGCATTCTTAAAAGCAGAATACAAAATATTGTTCGTTTTTGTCATTGCAGTTGCGATACTATTAGGTTGGAGCGGTTCACAAAACCCTGAGAGTCACAGTTTTGTTGCAATTTCTTTTATAGTCGGTGCTTTCTGTTCTGCTCTTGCAGGCTACCTAGGAATGGTAGTAGCAACTAAAGCAAATGTTAGAACTACGAATGCAGCTCAAGAAAGTTTAGGTAAAGCTCTAGAGGTCGCATTTGCAGGCGGATCTGTAATGGGGCTTGGAGTTGTCGGTCTTGGAATTTTAGGTCTTGGTGGTTTATTTGCATACTTTGCCCAATCGTTTAACGCATTCGACGGAGGAGATGCTCTGAATTTAACATTGTCTGTTCTAACTGGTTTTTCTTTTGGTGCTTCTTCAATCGCCCTATTTGCTCGCGTTGGTGGAGGAATATACACAAAGGCAGCTGATGTGGGTGCTGACCTTGTTGGGAAAGTCGAAGCTGGGATTCCCGAAGATCACCCTCTTAATCCTGCAACCATTGCAGACAATGTGGGGGACAATGTAGGAGATGTTGCAGGAATGGGTGCGGATCTATTTGAGTCTTATGTCGGATCAATTATCGGAACAATGATTTTAGGGGCAGCAATGGTTGCAGGTGCTACAAATTATCAAGATGATCTCAACAATTTTTCTCTTATAGTTTTACCCCTCATTTTAGGTGCAATCGGTATCGTAACTTCTATTATGGGTACTTTCTTAGTTAAAGTGGGAGATGGAGGAGATCCACATAAAGCGCTTAATCGAGGAGAGTTTGCCTCTTCGTTTGCAATGATCATTTCCGCTTACATAGCAATTGATTATTTTCTTCCCGCAAGTTGGAAATACCAAGGGATTGAGTACACATCAAGTGGAGTATTCTACGCAATTATAATCGGTTTAATTGCTGGATTAGCAATAGGTAAAATTACCGAGCATTACACCGGCACCAATACTAAACCAGTAAAGTCAATCGTTGAGCAATCTATCACTGGAAATGCAACCAACATAATTGCCGGTCTTGGAATTGGAATGATATCGACTACATTTCCAATTCTCATTCTGGCTGCGGCAGTAGTTGGTGCTCATGAGTTAGCGGGGCTTTACGGAATCGCAATTGCTGCCGTAGGAATGCTTTCTAACACTGGAATTCAGTTAGCCGTTGATGCTTACGGACCAATTTCAGACAACGCAGGTGGAATTGCAGAAATGGCAGAACTGCCCAGTGAAGTTCGACAACGAACGGATAAGCTTGATGCGGTTGGAAACACAACAGCTGCGATCGGTAAAGGTTTCGCTATTGGGTCCGCAGCACTAACAGCCCTTGCCCTCTTTGCGGCCTTTAAAGAAACAGCTGGTATTGATGTAATTGATGTTTCCACGCCAAAGGTAATGGCCGGCTTGTTTATCGGTGCCATGCTTCCGTTTTTATTTAGTGCACTCGCAATGGGAGCGGTCGGGCGTGCAGCCATGGCAATGATTCAAGAAGTTCGCCGGCAATTTAAAGATATACCAGCACTTAAAAATGCTCTTGCAATCATGAAGAAAAACGATGGTAAACCATCGGATGAATGGTCAAATGATGAAAGACAACAATTTGACGATGCAATTGATTCTGCCGAGTATGGCAAATGCGTTGAAATTTCAACTCAATCTGCAATTAAAGAAATGGTTGCCCCTGGGTTAGTTGCAATATTGACCCCTGTTGCAATAGGTTTTGGTGGTGGGGCAATTATGCTTGGCGGATTGTTAGCCGGCGTTACCGCATCGGGGGTCTTAATGGCGTTATTTCAATCCAATGCTGGTGGAGCATGGGACAATGCAAAAAAGATGGTTGAAGAGGGTTATGAAATGGGAGGTACTGTACACGGAAAAGGATCTGATGTTCACAAGGCAACAGTAGTTGGTGACACAGTGGGTGACCCTCTCAAGGACACGTCAGGACCTTCTCTTAATATCTTACTTAAATTAATGTCAGTTGTAGCCTTAGTATTGGCACCTTTTTTGAAAGTTTAAAACTTAAAACTTCTCGCCCACAGAACGGGCAAAATTACGACGGCCCTCCTCATCTCTCTTGAAATAGGCTGTTCCTGCCACAAATACATCAACGCCTGCATTTAGGCATGGATCGACATGCTCCGGCCCAACTCCGCCATCAACTTCAATCATAAAATTATGGCCTGATTTTTCACGGAGTGCGGATAATTGCTCTACTTTGCTAAGCACATCATGTATAAAACTCTGCCCCCCAAAGCCAGGGTTAACGGTCATACAAAGAACTAAGTCTAAATTTACTGAATTTACTACATTGATAACATCATCAACAGCTGTCCCAGGGTTTAAGGCGATGCCTACTTTTTTCCCTAGTGACTTGATGTAAGAAAGCGTGTCTAGGTGATCATATTCTGGTTCAATGTGCACAGTAATTAAATCGGCACCTGCATCATTAAATGGATCGATATAAAGATGCGGATTATCCAACATCAAATGAACATCAAAGAAAAGTTCTGAGCCTTCCCTTAAATCTGCCACCGTTTGCGGGCCAAAACTAAGGTTCGGAACAAAATGACCATCCATTATATCGAGATGTATCCATTTACGACCGTCCGACTCGGCAATTTTAAGGGTACTTTCTAAATTAGCATGGTTGCCTGCAAGAATTGAAGGAGCTAAAATCTTTTCCATAGTTTTGTCTTTTGATTATGGTTTCCAGTTATAATTTTCGATTAGTTGATTAATCGCATGACTTAAATTTTGCGATACAGCTACTAAGGCCTGGCGTTCTGATGGCAAGGAAAGTGAATTTTCACGTAAAACGGATGCAGTGGGTCTGATAATTTCACGCGCAATAAGCAAATCGCCCTTACGGTTAGTAAGAGAGACAGTAGCCTGAGTGCTAATTTTAAAACCCGCGGCGAGCAATGTATCCTGCGGATTATAAACCTCTGGATTTTTCCTGTAGTCTTCCAAGGATATACTTAATATTAAATCTGCCTCACTCGGTTTTTGACTAAGATTGAAATATCCCCTACGAATGATTTTACTTCTGATTTCCCGATTCAGGATAGAACTCACCTGAGGAGCTAAGGAATTGTTACGGATGGTTTCTACAAAAAGAACCCTAGTTTCAGATTTGCTGGAATGATTATTTCTATACCTACAACTTACCAAAAGAATAAGCGCCAAGAAAATGGTATGCTTTAAAAAAGCATTGTTCATTCGCCACTTCTGAGTTCCGCGACTTTCTTCTCCGCTTCCCTCGCTGCTGTCGATTCAGGGGCTGTGGTTATTGCTTCATTATAAAATTGTAATGCAGGACGGTTACCCAACTCTCGCCAATGCGTTAAATAATATTTACCAAACTTTTCAACATACTGACCAACTTCTACTTTGCTCGCCGCAAGTATTTCCCTCATTTTTTTGCGCCCGACCTCAGCCAAATTATTTCTCTCTTTCGCCTCCTCTACACGAATTTTATAGTTGCTTGCAGTTTCATGTTTGCTTTGTGGGGGGGACTGAGAAAATAAAATCAAATAATCTTCATAAAAATTTAATGCTTTTAATGTTGCCCCCTGATCGTAAGATGGCCCAGAAACTCGATCCTCAAAAATTTGTGCAAGCAAAAAATATGCTTCCTCACAAAGGTAATTATCCGGATACAAATTGGTTAAACGCTCAAGCGCGTCAATGGCTTCCTCCTCCCGATCATCCTTAATCGCAATTTCCGATAATACCATAAGAGCACGAGGGGCGAATCTAGGACCCCGTGCAAGGTTTACGATTTGGTTTAATCTTAAACGATCTTCGCTTCCCGATCGAAACCTTGGCAAAACCCCCCACTTTTTTGGCAATGTGTCCTTAGCAAGGCGTTCGGCAATCCTCATCAGTGATTCAGCGACTTTTTCAAAGTCATACTCTGTGTAAGCTTCGGCAATTAGGCGAAGGTGTTTAAACGCTTTTTGCCAATCTCCTTTTTTCTCGCGAAGAGTAGCCGCACGATAAAGTGATTCAGGTCCAATTTGTATTTCAACATTTTTTTCTGTATGACGATAATCGCAGCGCCTTAACGCGAACTTCTCGTATAGTTGAATAGCATCCTGGAAATCACCCTCAATTTCTGCCTTGGATGCCTCAAGAAACCATACCTTTGCTTGGTTGTTATCAATCGGATCCCTATTCTTTTTAAAAAAACCTGTTCCTGGAAATAGATACTCTTTTGTCTGAGTAGCAGAACTATTATTTCGCCGATTTCCTCCAGGTGACACTGACCATAATTGGCAAGTTGAATATATTATTAAAAAGAATATGGATATTTTCAGATGATTCATTATTCGAATGAGTTATTTAAAACCGAGCAAGAACTGCGGACCAGGTTAGACCTGCACCAAATGCCACAAACAAGCCCAATTCTCCTTTCTTAAAAATGGAAGCCTTTCTTGCTTCATCAAAGGCTACAGGAATTGATGCCGCTGAGGTGTTTCCATATTTGTCTAAGTTACAGAAAAATTTATCTAAAGGAATTTCTAGCCGCTGTGATAGACTTTCAACAATCCTGGCATTTGCCTGGTGAGGAATGACATGATCAATATCTTTATTGGTGAAGCCATTTTCTGCAAGAAGTTCTCGTGCTGCACTCCCCATTACACGAACAGCAGATTTAAAAATTTCACGACCGTTCATTTTTAAAAAATGCCCTCTATTTTCAAGAGATTCCATGGATGCAGGTTCCAATGAACCACCCGCAGGTTGATGCAAGAGCTTTGGGTTGGATCCATCTGCACCGCTATTGAAACCAATGAGTTGAGGACCCTCGCCAGAGCTTGAAATAACTGCAGCACCTGCACCATCACCAAAGAGTACACATGTGGTGCGATCCTCCCAGTCCATTATACTCGAAAGCTTTTCTGCTCCCACAACTAACGCACACTTATATCGACCGCTACTCAACATACCGTCGGCAATATCAAGTGCATAAAGAAAACCGGAACAAGCTGCCTCGATATCAAAACTGGCGACTTTTGGAATTCCCAGCTTGTGCTGAAGCAGGCAAGCAGTAGACGGAAACGCCATGTCGGGAGTAATTGTAGCGACAACTATAAGATCGATATCCTCAGGGCTGATACCTGCGTCATCCAAAGCCTTTTGTGAAGCTTTAACTGCCAAGTCACTCGTAGCTTCGTTCTTCTCAGCCACTCGCCTTTCCTTAATTCCAGTGCGAGAGGTTATCCATTCATCGCTTGTTTCAACCCGCTTACTTAACTCAGAATTATCAACTACACGAGAAGGCAAATAAGAGCCTACTCCAAGTATAGTACTGCTTGATTTATTCAAATTCGTACTCATATTTATTCTCTAAGTAAAGGAGGTTCTGGGCGTAATATTTCATTTGCTTCTCGAACATCATCCAATACCTGAGTCAACATATCGTGCTGAACTAAATCAAGTGCAATTTTTATCGCACCGCTCACATGATTGCGATTAGAAGAACCATGTGCTTTAATTACATTTTTGGTTAAGCCCAAAAGAGGCGCCCCTCCAAATTGTTCCGGATTAATTCTCTGTTTTAAACTACGAAACGCTCCTTTTGACAGTAAAGCACCGGTTTTCCGCAACGCATTCCTTCGAAGTTCTTCATCTAAGAAACTACCAATAAGTTTACTTAAAGACTCGCAAGCCTTTAAAACAATATTTCCCACAAAACCATCACAAACTACAACATCAACAACATTTTCAAATATTTGAAAACCTTCAATTAATCCGGCATAATTAATAATACTACCATCAATGTCTTTTAACATTGCATGAGTTTCATGAATAACATCATTTCCCTTACCTTCTTCCGTTCCTATGGTAAGAAGACCAACCTTGGGTCGAACTAATCCTAATGCAACTCTTGCATAATTTGAGCCAAGCACCGCACTTTGTGCTATATGATATGGCTTAGCATGGGGGTTTGCACCTGCATCTAAGAGTGTAAAATATCTTTCGCGACCCGGCCAAATTGTACATAGTGCAGGTCTTTCAACTCCTTCAAGTGTCCTTAGTTTAATCGCTCCTCCGGCCATTAAACAGCCTGTATTTCCGCAACTCAATAATGCATCAGCCTTAGCATCTTTTAAGGCTTGTAGAGCCAGGCTCATCGAAGATTGCTTCTTTCCCTTTATTCCAGCGATAGGTTTTTCCTCCATTCCCACAACCTCCGGGGCATGAATAAATTCAACCTTAGATTGCGATAATATAGAATGGTTCGAAATTAAAGGTTCTAGAATGTCTTCTTGGCCGAACAGAAGAAATTCTGTAAACCGCGGAGATACTTCAACAGCTTTAGCGACACCTTCAAGAATCTCGGAAGGACCGAGGTCACTTCCCATAGCATCTATCGCAAGCTTTATTCGAGCCTCGGTCTTTTCCATGCCGAAGCAAAAACGGTGTTATACCTCTACATCGAGAACCTGCCTACCACGATACTGGCCAGTCTCAGGGTTCACGCGATGTGGACGAATAAAAGTCCCATCAGCCTCTTTCGAAAGTTGAGGTTCTTGAAAGCGATTAGCACCGCGACGCTTTCTGCTTCGCTGCTTTGAGTGTTTTCTTTTTGGTTGTCCCATAACTTAAAAATTAATCAGTTATATATGCACGAATTCTGTATTTGGTCAAGCTAAGGAAAATTATCTTTAGGAAGCGAAATAAATAGTGAAAAGTACAAGAGACAAAATAATCCTGTACCAAACAAATATCCCTAAACCTTTTCTTGAAAGATAGCCCACTAGCCAAAAAACGGAAAGTGCCGCAGAAATACCCGCAATCATACATCCAAAAGCAATCGGCCCTAATGACAAATTTGCTTCCATCACATCCCACTTGGTTAAAATTTTGTATCCTGCTGCCGCACTGAGTGTAACAAGCCCAAGTAAGAAACTAAACTCAGCAGCTTTCTTTCTTTGTAAACCGACAATGTAACCACCGACAATAGTCATCATAGAACGACTTGTCCCAGGCCACATCGCAAAACATTGCATAAAACCGATTAATAAAGATTGGGAAAAAGTTAAATCCTCCAAAGTCCGACCTTGCTCCATAATAATTCCCGAATCTTGGGATTTTTTTCTTCTCTCCGCCCAATGCATTAATAAAGCACCTAGAAACAAAGCGATTGCAATAGGCAGCAAACCAAAAAGGAACTCTTCGATTTTATCATCTAGCAATGGTCCGAGTATTGCAGCAGGCATAAAGGCCACAAGAATATGGAAGGCCAACCTTTTTCCTCGTGGGTCTAATCCAAGTAGACCTAAAATCATCGACCAAACCTGCTTACGATAAAGTAAAGCAACCGCAAGAATTGCTCCTGCTTGTATGACAATCAAATATGCATTTAAAGCTTCTTCACTTTCCCGGTTAGTCGACGACAAGAACTCACTTACTACTACCAAATGTCCAGTGGATGAAATTGGAAGAAACTCAGTAACCCCTTCTACAAGACCATAGATTAATGCGTCAGCATAATCTAGAGTACCGTTTGAGTCACCCATTGCTTTACTGGGCTCACTAATATCAACGGCTATCGCATTGCTAGCCAAAATTAATTTCAGGAAAAGTAAGGTAATAAAAAAATGTTGCCGAATAATCATCGAATTCTCTACAAAGCATGTTGCGCAAAAAAAAGGTTAAGTTTTAACCCT
The DNA here is from genome assembly GCA_965660135.1 of Opitutales bacterium. Lineage (GTDB taxonomy): Bacteria > Verrucomicrobiota > Verrucomicrobiia > Opitutales > Seribacteraceae > Seribacter. The sequence goes on along the minus strand of CBFHYW010000010.1, from coordinate 15,898 downwards.
ATCACAATAGTTCTTTTCACCCAATAATGGAATCACTTAAAAAATTTACAGAGTTATTAGTCAAAAAAGAAAATCTAGTTTCTGAACAAGTCCGGTCATGTATTGACCTTCTTGTATCTGATAAAGTTGGATTAACTGATAAGGAATGTTTTCTTTCTGCCTTAGCCCAAAAAGGGGAAACCGTGCAAGAAATAACTTCGTTCATAAATTATTTTCGTGAACTTGCACGAGACCCGGGGTTAGAGAAGTTTGCCGGGAATGCGATCGACCTTTGTGGTACAGGTGGTGATAAAGCAGGTAGCTTCAATATTTCAACATTCGTTTCATTTCTTGTTGCCTCATCGGGAACACCAGTAATTAAACATGGAAACCGTTCAATAAGCTCGAAGTGTGGCAGTGCTGACCTAATTGAAGCTGTAGGAATTCCACTTGAAATGGAAAATGAAAAGCTCCTGGCGAGTATGAATCAACTTAATTACGCTTTTCTTTTTGCCCCCTCTTTTCATACAGCTTTTAAAAACATAGCTCCCGTTCGAAAAAGTCTCGCAAATAAGGGAGTCATTACAATTTTTAATATTTTAGGGCCAATGATTAATCCTGCCCGTCCAAGTTTTCAACTTTTAGGAGTTTATTCTAGAGATTTAGTTTCCAAAATTGCAAATGCACTCAACCTTTCTGGAAACAAAGGAGGGTTCGTGGTGCACGGTTGCCTAAAGAATCAATCAGGAGTAACTGGCGTTGATGAATTAACTTCAAGTGGTGAAAATATTGTTTGCGGTATTGGCAGGAATTCTAACCAAAATGAGCCTTCGTGGAATGCTGAAGAATTTGGCCTTAGCTATGAACCTTTTGAAGACTTAAAGGGAGGAGACTTAAAACGAAATCTTAGTCTTATGAATGCTCTGTTAAACGAAGAAGCTCCACCCGGTCTTACCAACAGCATCTTAATGAACGCCTCAGTTGCATTTTTAGCTGCTGGACGAAGCAAGGACTTAAAAGAAGGTGTTGAAATAGCAAGAAAATTACTGCGGGACGGAGTAGTAAAAAATTGGCTTCTTCGTGCAAACACTTTGTTTAATTAACTTTTTTAAAATGAAATATTTTGGAACGGATGGAATTAGAGCCACTTTTAATGAAACATTTTTAAACGAAGATTTTGCAATTGCATTAGGTGTAGCCCTCGGCTCGTTCATGGAAGAAAACGCTATAATTGGCAAGCAAGTCCTAATCGGAAGGGATACCAGGCCTTCAGGTGAAAAACTACTTGCTGCCTTTTGTGAAGGTTTGGCATACAAAGGGTATATCGGAGTCTCTGCTGGCATACTACCAACCCCTGCCCTTGCCTTTGGGGTATTGGAGAAAGAAATGGCAATGGGCGTGATGATCACTGCTTCGCACAACCCTGCTCAAGACAACGGCTTTAAATTTTTCTCTGCAGTTGGCACAAAATTGAGTGATTCCGAGGAGGAGAGTATTGAGAAAATGATCTTAATAAAAAAAAGACCGACTCAAATACAAAATCCAGAATCAATTGAAATCATCGATTCATATATAAATTATATTTCAAGTATCTTTCCAGAAGATCTCCTTAAAAACAAGAAGTTGGTGATTGATTTATCAAATGGAGCTACTCAACAAACTACTCCCGCGGTACTTAAAAATTTAGGGGCAGAAATACATGCACTCAACATAGGTTCTGGAGAAATAAACGACGGAGTTGGCTCAGAGCACCCTGAGATAATGGCACAAAAAGTAAAAGAATTCAAAGCCGACTTTGGGTTTGCTCATGACGGGGATGGGGACAGGGTAATTATGTGTAATTCAAACGGAGAAGTTATTCCGGGGGATCAAATTTTGGGTCTACTTGCAATTCATGAAGAAAAAAAGAACCGCCTTCCCAATAATGGTTTTGTTGCAACAGTTCATAGCAACTCCGGTCTTGACGCTAGCTTGAGTGAACAAGGAATAAATTTATTTCGTGCTGATGTGGGAGACAGAAAAGTTTCGCAGATGATGAGAGAAAAAAAACTTGTTCTGGGTGGAGAATCATCTGGGCATGTTGTTGCGAGTAAGTACCTACCTACGGGAGATGGTTTATTAACTGCTTTGTTAGTAATCCGTGCATGTTACGAGTCGAACCATAATATTTCTTCGTTAAGCAACAAAATTGTTCTTTGGCCAAGCGTTGAGGGGTCTTTTAAAGTAAAAGAAAAAATTCCTTTAGAAAATTGTAAACCCCTCAATTCAGCTCTTACAAAAACTAGGTCCTCACTTGAGAATCAGGGCAGAATATTACTTCGTTATTCTGGTACAGAACCAAAGATACGCCTTCTTGTAGAAGCCCGTGACTCAGAGAAAGCGAATGTCGCTTACCAAACTATTGCTAAATTAATCGAAAAAACATTGTAAATGGTAAAGTATTTAATAAGAATAATTAAATTCTCCCATTAACTATCCCCAAACTACAAATTTAATGATTCAGGAGATTCCTATTTCACAGTTAGATCCTCGCCAAGTGAAGCAACTTGATGCTGCCGATGCTGCGATTCAAACAAATTTGGCTTACACATTGGAAGTCTACAGTTCGATTTTAAAACAATCACAGGGATGTCTTGAATTGCGTAAGAAACTTCGGGCACTTCAAATCAAAAGTCTTCAAGGGTCAACTAAGGGCCTAAACAATCTATTAGGTAAAGTGACTGCTGTACCGTTTATGTTTGGTGGAAAGGGAGAAAAGGACCCAGAAGGAACATTGGTAAAAGCAGAAGCTCTAATTGAAAAAAGTCCTGGCAATGTCCTGGCTCATGAGATGCTTGCTGACGCAGCAACTCATTTAGATATGAAAGAAACTGTAGTTTTTGCCTACGAAACAATTCGTAAAATTCACCCTACCAATATTAAAAACCTCAAGGAATTAGGAAATGCTTACCTCGATACTGGCAATACTGAAAAGACAATTGAGACTGGTAACGCAATTCTAAAACTTAACCCAACTGACGGAGATGCTGTGGATTTAATGAAAAGAGCATCGGTTGCCGTGGCGATGAATAAAGGTAAATGGGAGGAATCTGAAGATTTTCGGGCACAATTAAAGGACGAATCCGAAGTACAAGCTCTAGAACAGCAAGCAAAAGCCGTTACCGACTCAAAAGGCCTAGAAGAACTCATCAGGCAGGCCTATCAAAAAGTCGAACAGGAACCAGAAAACCTCAATAATTATCTACAGTTAAGTGATTATTACTACAGATATGGAGACCTCGAAAATTCTATTGCATGGATTCAGGAAGCAAGAAAGCAACCTTCCGGTCAAGGAGATGTTTCTCTCGAGGAAAAGGAAAGATTGTTAACATTAGAATATTTTGATAATTCAATTCAGGAGTGGGAAAAAGCGCACATTGCGAACCCGGAGAATCAGGAAACGAAAAACGCTTGGGAAAACGCTTTATCTCAAAAAAAGGTCTATGAAAGAAGTCAACTGGAATCGCTTGTTCAAAGATATCCAAATGATTACGGATACCGCTATGAGCTCGGTTTAAATCTTTTTGAGAATGAAGATTATGATAATTGCCTCTCCCATTTTCAGCTTGCTCAACGCAATGCAAAGGTTCGGTTGGACGCTATCCTATATTTGGGTCGTGCCTACAGTCGCAAGAACTTTTACGACTTAGCTATTGAACAATTTTCTATCTTGAAAAATGAGATACAAATTATGGACGAACGTAAAAAAGATACTATTTACGAACTTGGTTGCTGCTTTGAATCGATGGGTAAACAGGACAAAGCCATTGAAGAATTTAAAATAGTTTATTCTGCTGATATTTCATTTCGAGATGTGGCCGATAAAATTAATGCCTTCTATTCAAAAAATGCATGATTTTCATTTTCGATGGCGGAGAGGGCGGGATTCGAACCCGCGGTACCTTTCGGCACACCCGATTTCGAGTCGGGCACCTTCGACCACTCAGACACCTCTCCTTTAGGAATAAGTCTAACATAATGAATTAACCAATGATATTCTGGCAACTTAATTTACACTTTACCTGATTACCAATAACTTACACGCTTGCCCGACAACCACTCATTCACTTGAATATAAAAATGAACTATCTTCATTCTCTAACTTTTTTCTTGTCTATTTTCCTTTTCTTCACTTCATGCCGGTCTTCAAAAAATACTTCAATAGAATTCTCCGATGGTACGTACAAGGGTGAGATCGATAACAAAGGAAGAAAGCATGGAAAGGGGATTTATACCTGGCATGACGGATCTACATATGAGGGCGATTTTAAAAACGATGCTCGAAATGGAAATGGTTTATTTCATTGGAAAAATGGCGAAAGTTACAAAGGAGATTACCTAGAGGATGACAGAACGGGACAGGGCTTATACCGCTGGCCAGATGGATCTTACTACGAAGGTTCCTTTTTAAGAGGTAAAAGACATGGACTTGGAACATTCCATTCCGTTGATGGAGCCGTTTATGTCGGTCAATGGTTTGATGACTTGCAACATGGAAAAGGTAAACTAACCAACCCCAATAAAACTACAATTCAAGCTATTTGGAAAAACGGAAAACTCATTGCACAACCATCACCTCTGCCCAAAGCATCGACTAAACCTAAATTAGAAAAAATTGATATCCCTGCTCCGGTTGAAGAAGATTCTCCAACTCCTGCAAATATTAAAGTGCCAAAATTGGTTCCCCCTTCTCAAGTGGAAATAATTCAACAAAATTCATCCAAAGATCTGAAAAAAGAACCAACTAAACTTTTTACGAAATCAGAAGAGGATCAGATTGAACAAACTCCATTGCAGTCCCTTCAAGAAGATGATTCGAAGGTTGACGAGGTTATGCCAAAAAGTAAATTACCTGATTCCGCCTCCCCTACCCCCGGAAAGCATAAGGGAAATGATTCAAACATATGGACAGGCACAGTTGAACAGGCTGAAATTCATTTTAGTACAGAATTAATTAATGGTATCGATACCGTTCGTGACGCAAAATCCAAAATCCCCTTTTCGGGTAAAATGCAAATCCTGAATTCTGATGGAACGCTAATCGGCGAAGTTAACCTACTCAATGGACAACTTCATGGAGAAGAAATATTCTTAAATGACCAAGGAATAATTACAGAAAGAAATCTTTGGGAGAATGGAAAAAAAGTCGAGTGAAGTGATCGTTTTCAGAATAGAAACACGATCATTCAGGAGTTTTCAAAAATAAAAATTTGATACCAATTTCCTTTATTTAAGAATTACTTTTCTTATAAGTGTACGCCTCACAATGGTGTGGCTGAAGCCTAACGCTGATAGGATCAGAAAAATTCATCGGGCTTACTAATTTTGCATTCAGAAAGAAACCTAATGTTTTTTGATATCGGACCTATTAGCTCCAAGTACCTATGTTTGCTAGTTTAACATAGATAGAAATTTTTACAGTTCAAATGTAAGAACATAAATTCATGCTAAATTTGAAGTACTCAATTGTATGCAATAGTATTTGTAAACGTTAGTATATTAAAATTCCTTTAACACTTTCATTGGACTAAATTTTCGATCTAAATTGTAAGATGAATATAACGAAAAAAAAATTACAGGTAAGTTTACCTTATGACCCATCTGAATTCCCCCGAGAGCTTTCTCGGCATTACATTACAGCTGATGATCGTGAAATTAGTGAAATGCTTAATTTCGTGGGATTGGATGAATTGGATGATCTTTACAAGCATATACCAGAAGTTAGCCATTTTAATCAGGGGCTCAACCTTCCTGAGGAGCTGAACTACCAAGATGCTGTAGAAAAACTCTCGCAGATATCCTTAAAAACAAATCTAAGTACCTCTTTTATCGGAGATACTCTACCGTCGTGGAAACAGCATCCTATTGTTGATTTTGTATCTAAACTTCGTCCATTGAGTACATCGTACACTCCCTATCAACCAGAAAGAAGTCAAGGCACACTAGTAACCCATTGGATTTACCAATGTGCACTTTCCGCACTTACAGGATTTGAAGCAATTAATACATCTTTGTACGACCGTTCTGCCGCGATGTATGAAGCAATTACATGTGCAACGAGAACAAACAAGCGTGGGAATAAAATCCTATTAGCTGATTCTTTATTTGAAAACGAACTCGATGTAATCAAAACTTTGGCAGAGGAAACAATATTAGAGTTTGTGCATGTTCCTTTCAACTCAGAAACTGGGCTTCTCCAATACTCATGGCTAGAAGCTTTAAATGAAGAGGATACGAATGACATTTCAGCTTTTGTGTTTCCACAAGTTAACTCCCTTGGCCTATTAGAAAATGTAGATTTTCTAAGTGATTTTGCTCGTTCGCATGGAATAAGGTCAATCGCATGCATTGACCCAATGCTTTTAGGAAATGGGGGGTTGAAACCTCCTACAGATTTCGGCGCTGAAGGTTCTGACTTTATAGTAGGCGAAGCTCAACACCTTGCAATACAGCCAAATTTTGGGGGTCCTGGCCTCGGTCTTTTTGGTTGCAGGCACAATGAGAAAAATAAAAAAGACCTTCGATCTACCCCAGGACGATATATTGGAAAAGCCAAAGACTTGAACGGGCGGGATTGCTTTGTAATGGTTCTATCGACGAGGGAGCAACATATTCGAAAAGAAAAAGCTACATCAAATGTATGCTCAAATCAAGCGTTTCTGGCTACTTTGGCGGGTGCATCCCTTCTAGCTAAAGGAGGACAAGGACTTGCAGATTCTGTATTTACAGCAAAACAAGCACGAGAAAAAGTTATTAAGGCGGTCAAGCACCTTGAAGGAATAAATGTAGCTTTTGATGAGTCGAGAGGGTTCAATGAACTTGTATTGGAAATGAATCATTCGGTGCCTGAAATAGAAAAAAAAGCCAGAAATGCCGAGCTACAAATTGGAATAAATGTAGGCCATCGCATCGCATCACGCGAAAACAGAAACCTTATTAAACTAACCTTTTCTGATATTCACGACGACGGTGCTACCGATAAACTGATCAGCTTTTTTAATCATATTTTTTCAAGAAAGAAAGATGATGAGATTGTCGAAAGACATCAAGAAACTGACCCCCAGTTCCTTAGAAAAGATACCTTACATCTACCAAGTTTTTCCTTCGATGAACTTTCTCTATACTATGAGAAATTAGCGGATCTAAATGTCAGCCCAGATGATGGTTGCTACCCTCTGGGATCATGCACAATGAAATACAACCCATTGCTCAATGATTGGGCGGCAGCTCTTCCAGGATTCGCTCTTGCACATCCACAATCAGCTGAAAGTGATGTACAAGGGCCTCTCGAAATTTTGTTTGAGATCCAAGAATGGTTTAAGGCCATTACCGGGCTTCCAGGAGTCACGACACAACCGGTTGCAGGGGCACAGGGAGAATTAGTGGGATTAAAGCTTTTTCAGGCTTACCATCGGGCTAACGGTGATTTTAAAAGAGATGTGGTATTTATTCCACGCTCAGCTCATGGAACAAATTTTGCGACTGCTGCAATGGCTGGATTTACAAATTCAGACGGAATTGTTTATTTGCAAGCAAATGTTCAGGGCACGATCGATCTCGAAGATTTCGATAAAAAGATTCAAGAGTTTGGCCATAGACTCTGTGGCGTCATGATTACAAACCCGAATACTTCAGGTATTTTTGAAGATCAATTTCACAGTATTGCCAAAGCAGTTCATAACGCAGGGGGATTGGTTTATATGGATGGTGCAAATATGAATGCTATAGCTGGTAAAGTTGATTTGGGGAAACTTGGCGTAGACGCAGTCCATAATAATTTACATAAAACATGGACAATTCCACATGGTGGTGGCGGGCCAGGTGATGCCATTGTCGCTGTCTCAGAAAAACTAATTGATTTCCTTCCCGGATCACAAATAAGACGAAATTTAGACGGATCATTTAGTTCAGAAAAAACATCACGGAGCATCGGATCTTTTCACAGAAACTGGGGTAATTTTGGCCATAAAGTCAGGGCTTATTCCTACCTTCTTCGCCTGGGTAAAGAAGGTGTTCCCAAGATGTCATCTATCGCCGTGCTTTCAGCACAATATCTATACGCTAAACTTAAAAATTACTTTCCCACACTTCCAAGTAATACTGAATCCATTCCTCGGATGCATGAGTTTATCTTAACATTAAGCGATGAGGATTTTACAAATCTTGAACTTGTAGGTATAAATAAAAGCCAGGCAATTCCACAAGTTGGAAAACTTTTTCTCGACTTTGGCTTTCATGCGCCAACTGTAGCTTTTCCTGAAGTTTTTGGATTGATGATCGAACCCACAGAAAGTTATACAAAAGCTGAATTAGATCGTTTTGTAGACGCAGTTATTTGTATCAAGGAAATTATTACAGATCACCCGGAGGCAGTGAAAACAGCCCCTCACTTCACCCCCATTGACCGTGTTGATGAAGTTGCCGCAAATCGAAACTTAATCCTTCAAGAAAAACTCGAGCACCTGCCATCTCTCCACTTAAACAGAATTAAACCAAGCGTCCTCAATAATTTAGAGATAAGAGAGATAAAATCTCGTATTATTGACTCTGCGAAAAATTAAGGAAAGATTTGACGAACTATTAGTTATCACCATGATTAGCGAGATGTCTGACGAATCTAACGAAAAACCCCTCATTTCCAAAATTGGCTTACTTGTAGATGCAATACTATCGATAGCTTTCTTCCTGTTTATGACCTATGTGCTAATGCCTCATGTACCATCTGAGGATCCAACAACGGTCATAATAGTTGCAGGTATGACCTCATTCTGTATGACCGGAGTATTTTGGCTGGCGGCTAACATGTTTCGAGTTACTTATGTCGATTTCCAAAGAACGAAAAAAAGGTAACTAAAATCGAATTTTTAGTTAAGATAGTCACGTAATAGATTTTTCATTTTACCTCGGGGTGAGGCTTCAATCTCAAGACCGTTTTCATCACTAGTTTCTGATAAAATACAACCTTGCTCGCGCAACTTGGCGACAAGGTCATATCTATTGTGAGGAATTAAGTATTTCATTGATTCCACACTTTGACTGAGCCTTTCTTCAACGATTTCGAGAAGTGCACCCACTCCTTGTCCGGTTTTGCAGCTTAGAAATACACAATCTGGTGTTAGAGATTGAGCCTTAAGTTGGGTCATTACACCATCGCCTTGATCAATTTTATTATATACCGTAAGGATCTCTTTGTCCGAAGCACCCAACTCTTCTAGTACATCTCGAGTTGTATTCAAATGTTCTTCAAATTCGGGACAGGAAAAATCAACAATATGTAAAAGTAAATCAGCAACGATTGCTTCTTCCAATGTGGCCTTAAAAGCATCTATTAATCGATGGGGCAGTTTACGAATAAATCCCACCGTATCGGTTAGAATTATGGTTCGTCCACCCGGCAGCTTGACTTTTCGACTGGTTGGGTCGAGGGTAGCGAATAATTTATCTGCTGATAATACGCTGGCACCTGTGATACAATTAAGAAGTGTAGACTTCCCTGCGTTTGTATATCCAACGATGGCAATTGTTGCTAATGGGATGCGTCTACGTTTTTTTCGGCTTGTTGCACGTCGACTAGAAACCTGTAGAATCTCCTTCTTTGTTGAAGAAATCTTGTCTCTTAACATTCTCTGATCGAGCTCAATTTGAGCCTCACCCTCGCCACGTTGAGTAACCCCTCCACCTCGTTGACGATCCAAGTGTGTCCAAGCTCGCCGTAAGCGTGGCAATGAATACTCAAGCCTTGCTAGACGAACTTGCAACACGGCCTCTTTTGTTTGAGCACGATCCGCAAAAACATCCAAAATGACCTCATGACGGTCGATTACTAGAACTTTAGTAAGTTCCTCCCAGTTCCTCTGTTGACCTGGCGAAATTTCATTGTCGAAAATAATGACATCACAACGCAACGCCTTAACTTTATTATGTATTTCCTCGCATTTACCTTTACCTAAAATATGGCCAGGTAAAGTTTTTCGTGTTCGAACTATTTCCTTTCCACATACGGAAATTCCAAGATTTTCGACTAACTCAGCCAATTCGTTTAGTAACGAGCACGCACGAATCTCCTCATCTTTTCGGGTAATAACAGAGATCAAGAAAGCTCTCTCTACCTTCTTAGGTTTTTCCTTAACCTCGAACATTTTTCATAAAAACATACAGGCCCATATAAAAAGGGACCGAGCCAAAGCTCGGTCCCTTTAAATAATATTTATCCAAAAGAATAAATTATGAAACTGCAGCTTGTGCAGCCGCAAGTCTTGCTGTTGGAACTCTAAATGGAGAACAACTCACATAATTCAATCCAATCTTATGGCAAAATTCTACACTCTTCGGATCACCACCATGTTCACCGCAGATACCTAGCTTTATTCCACGGCGAGAGGATTTTCCTTTTTTAACTGCGATTTCCATTAACTGCCCGACCCCACTTTGGTCAACACTTGCAAATGGATTTGCATCAAGAATATCGAGCTCAGTATAGTTGGGCAAAAAGCTGCCAGAATCATCACGGCTCATACCCATAGTAGTTTGAGTAAGATCATTGGTTCCGAAACTAAAGAACTGGGCAGTCTTTGCAATTTCATCAGCAACCAATGCAGCTCGTGGAATTTCTATCATTGTACCCACAAGATATTTAATTTTTTCACCTTTGGCCTCAAAAACCTTTTTGGCTGTTGCATGAATTACTTCGACTTGAAGCTCAAGTTCACGAGGAAATCCAACAAGAGGAACCATAAGCTCAGGATTAACTTCAATTCCACTCTTTTGGGCCAAAATAGCCGCTTCGAATATAGCCTGTGCCTGCATTTCAGTTACTTCTGGATAAGAAATCCCAAGTCTGCATCCACGGTGACCAAGCATTGGGTTAAACTCATGCAAGTCTTCTACACGTTTTTTTATTGAAGCTAAAGAAACCCCTAGCTTCTTGGCCAAATCTCTTTGGGCATTGTGATCATGCGGAAGGAATTCGTGTAAAGGCGGGTCAAGAAGACGAATTGTAGCAGGCTTACCTTCAAGTGCTTTAAAAATACCCTGAAAATCACGCCTCTGATAGGGCAATAACTTTTTCAGGGCTTTTCTACGTGTTTGCTCATCATCAGCAAGGATCATTTCGCGCATTGCATCAATACGATTTCCTTCAAAGAACATATGTTCGGTACGGCATAGACCAATTCCAGTTGCTCCAAATGCAACCGCGTTAGCTACCTGTGAAGGAGAATCAGCATTGGTACGGACAGTCATTCTCGTAGCCTGCTCACACCATTTCATTAGTTGGGAGAAGTTTTTGTATGCCAAGCTCTTCTTGGGGTCCAACTTTTTATCAACAAGCACCTGAATAATTTCAGAAGGTGCAGTCTTCAGCTCTCCAGCAAAAACCTCCCCAGTTGTACCATTTATTGACATGTAATCTCCTTCCTTGAAAGTCTTACCATCAACTTTAACAGTGCGTGCATGATAATCCACATCCAATTCTGCTGCACCACAAACACATACCTTACCCATTTGGCGGGCAACTAATGCTGCATGAGATGAAACTCCTCCACGAGCCGTTAAAATACCCTCCGCAGCAATCATTCCTCTTAAATCTTCTGGAGAGGTTTCTTGGCGAACAAGCAATACATTGCCATTCTTAGCTGCCACCACCGCTCTTTCCGCATTCAAGCAAATTTTCCCCGAAGCAGCACCTGGTCCAGCAGGTAATCCTTTGCATAAACGATTCGCTGCTTTTTCAGTGGCTGCATCAAATACTGGTGCCAAAACTTGATCAAGTTGATCTGCAGGCACACGCTTTATTGCAGTCTTCCAGTCAATAAGCCGTTCTTTAACCATTTCAACAGCAATTCGAACAGCCGCAAGACCTGTGCGTTTACCATTTCTGGTTTGAAGCATATACAATTTTTCATTTTCAATTGTAAACTCGAAGTCCTGCATATCCTTAAAATGCTTTTCCAACTTCTTCTGAACGAGAACTAGTTGCTTAAAAGGTTTAGGAAGAACTTTTTGTAATTTTGCAACAGGTTGGGGAGTTCGAACGCCCGCAACCACATCTTCACCTTGGGCATCGGTAAGGAATTCGCCGTAGAGAACCTTCTTTCCAGATGCAGGGTCTCGGGTAAATCCAACCCCTGAGCCTGACTTCTTACCCGTATTACCAAAAACCATAGCTTGAACATTAACCGCAGTTCCCCATTCGGCAGGAATACCATATTTACGGCGATAAACTGAAGCTCGATCGTTCATCCAGGAACTAAACACAGCACCTATAGAGCCTTCTAATTGCTCCCATGGACAGGTTGGGAAATCGGATCCAGTCCTTTTCTTAACCAAGTTTTTAAAGCGAGAAACCAATTCCTTCATTTGCACGGCTGAAATACGGGAATCATCCACCTCACCTTTAGCTTTTGGGAAAATTTCTTTCTTAAAATCTTCGATGATCGCTTCGAATGGATCATGGTCTTCACTTGGAAGTTTTTGTACACCCATCACCACATCTCCGTACATTTGAATAAATCTACGATAGCAATCCCATGCAAAACGGGGGTTACCGGAAGCTGCTGAAAGTGCTTCGACTGTTTCATCGTTAAGGCCCAGGTTCAAGATGGTATCCATCATACCTGGCATAGAGTCTCTCGCACCGGATCGTACAGAAAGAAGAAGAGGCTTTTTTAAATCGCCTAATTTTTGGCCAAGCTGTTTTTCCATTATCGCGACCGATGATCTCATTTGATCATCTAAAACTTTTGGATAGCTTTTCTTGTTTTTATAAAAGTAAGTGCAGACCTCGGTTGAAATTGTGAACCCAGGAGGAACAGGTAATCCAATCTTTGCCATTTCGGCAAGATTTGCACCCTTACCACCCAAGAGTTCTCGTTGCTTTGCATCACCGTCCGTTTTATTACCGAAGTCATAGACATATTTATGACTTTTTGCTTTAACTACTTTCGACTTCGCCGAGGAAGACGCCTTTACGGATGATTTTGACTTAGCGGATTTTGACTTCTTTTTTTGGGCCATTTGAGTGAAGGTTTGGTTAGCATCTGAGATAAGATATCGACTGTGAGCTTAAATTTAGGTATAAGCGTAGTGATAAAATTTGAACAAGTTTTATCTTATTTTTTGTACGCTTTGTCAATGTATGACTTATTCTTTCTCTTTTAACTAAGTCTAAACATTTGCTTTGCAATCAGTAAAAAAATTAACGATTTCATAAAAGTATTTCCTCCATTTTAATTCTTAGTATTTTTTTTATTTTCTAAAATGAGTAATCATTCTAATCAGCCCAAAACCTTTGGTGAAAGATTTAAAGACGAAGGACTCACCGGTATTTTAAAAAATAAAAACAAGGATGCTAAAAGTAATCCTAATGAAATGCACTTCTTAGAGCATCTTGAGGAGTTAAGGTGGGTTATATTCAAGGCAGTACTTGCTTTCCTTTTGGGTTGCGTTGGCGTTGCTATTTTTATGCAAGATTCGGTAAAACTGCTTCAAATGCCGCTCATCAGTGCAGTTGAAGATTTTGGAGTAATTGATATCGACCTGCAAACGATCGGACTTGATCAATACATAGAGCCCCTTGACACCCAGGAAGTTGACCTTGGAATGCTTAGAAATGCAAAAGAGGATTCTTTGATTGCATGGGGAATCGATGATCCTCACCACCGAACAAGAATTCTTACCCATTTTGCCAGTGGACATAATAGGAATCTCCTGCAAGTTATTCGCTCATATTCGCCAATTTTTATTGCAATGAAAATTTGCTTTCTTGGAGGAATTGGAATTTCACTTCCACTGATCCTGTATTTTGTTGGCTCTTTCGTAGTTCCAGGTTTAACGAAGGACGAAAAAAAGGTTTTCTTTCCCGGATGTGTCGCAGCTACCCTTTTATTTATTGCTGGAGCATCAATGACCTATTTTTTCATTTTACCTTATTCTTTGGCATTTACTATAGAATTTTCCTTCAATGTATTAGGGTTGGATGTCTATCGACCAGAGGCAGGAAATTATTACAGCACGATCATTTGGATGACTTTTGCAGTTGGTATTGCCTTTCAGTTTCCACTTGTTCTGATTCTGCTGATTAAAATTGGTATCTTAAATGTCACCAAGCTTCGTGAGAATCGGCGCCTAGTACTAGTCATACTAATGGTTTCAGCAGCTTTAATTACACCCGGAGGAGACCCAGTAAGCTTATGCATATTAACAGTTCCCTTATACATACTTTATGAATTAGCAATTATAACGGGCTCCATTATTGAAGTCAGGAAAAGAAGAACTGAATGGAATGAATGGGACGAGAGCATTCAAGGTCCAAAGCCCGAAAAACCTCCTTCGCGGGAAAAGGGACGATGGATTCTATATATTTCAATTATAATAATTATTGGGTCTTTGAGTATTTTTGCATTTCAGAACAAAAAACTGATCGAACCATGGATTGAATCGTTTCGAAAATTTGGTCAATTTAGTGACTCAGAAAAACCCAAAGCTACGAAATCTTTACCCCTTGACTTGTCGAAACAGGAAAAAAAAGAAAGCCAACTAACCTCTTTTCCTAAAAAGGAATTTACTTTGCAACTTTCCCCCGTAGACCTCAACTCTTCTTTAGAAAATAATAAGTCTTTTATTTTCAAAGCTCGCATAATAGAAAAATAAGTCTTTGTACATTTGACAATCTGTTATCCATATTGAATAGATTAAACCATTCAATATGGTTGAAAATACAAAAAAACTAAAAAAATTTGGAAAAGTCTTGAAGGGGCTCAGAAAAGAAAGAGGTCTCACCCAACCTCAGTTAGCCCATGCAAGCGGCGTATCAACATCCATCGTTAATGATCTGGAAAATGCGATCCGAAGTGCAGGATGTAAAACTGTAAATAAAATAGCACGGGGTCTTGAACTAAATGATGAAGAAAGGTTCCGTTTTATTTTAATTTCACTACAATTATCCAAAAGAGATTTTGTGATTCCTGATTTTACCGATTTTCCACCTGAAATCATTAACTTTCTTCCGTACATACTCGATAAGAGTGGAATTAATTCTAAGAAAATAAAAAAGGTTGAACTTGGTGCAGGAAATAAAGGGGGGATGCAAATTACCACTACTGAAGGGCTAAAAATGTCTATTGAGATTAGGTTATCCAAACAAAATTAATTTTTATTAATTTTAGATGGATAAAGTTCGATTAGACCGTTTTTTATGGGCTACACGACAATTTAGAACTCGTTCGCTCTCTACGGATGCTTGTAAGCGCAATTGGATATCCATAAATGATATTACCGCCAAGGCATCCAGAAATGTTCAAATCGGTAATATTATTAAGATCAAACATCCTTCCTACCTAAAGTCATTTAAAGTAATGCAAATCCTCGATAAAAGAATAGGTGCAAGTAAATTGAAAGATTTCATTGAAGACCTCACCCCTGAAACAGAATATATTAAAGATCGAGAATTCAGAAAAAATCGTACTTTAACCGCACATTCATCATCATTGAAAGGCAGACCATCAAAAAAACAGAGGCGTGACTTAGAAGAATTTCTTAACCCTAAAATGGATTAAAGTAAGTTTTACACGCAAAAACTAATTCGTACCGATTCCAACTTCGGCAACTTAGAATATGTGGATCAATTGATCTAAATAATGCCTTACTTACAGAAGTTTTACGGTTAGAATAGCTACTTTCTTCAAAAAAAAGTAGATCGGTAAAACCTTTTTAAAATTGCAGTTTTCGAAATTAAAATAGCCCTTCATCCAAAAAATGGTAGATGGAACCATTTAAGGTTAACTTACCTCTCAATGAAAAACACTTGCAAGAAAGTTTATGCATCGGCATTAAAAATAATGATGAATAAGATTATTTTGCCTATTTTCGCAACATTTATTGC
>CBFHYW010000009.1:18159-29206 GCA_965660135.1 Opitutales bacterium | reverse complement strand
ATGCACAGTTCACACATGTTTGGACTTCAGGAAAGGCATCAAGTCGTTCACAGGAAATTAATTTCGCACAAAATATACAATAACCATAAGAATTTTGCTCGATCCTTGATATGGCATTTCCCACTTCTAGCAATTGTCTCTTCTTTCTACGACGAAGTTCCAAAACCATTTGCTGATCCTGCATCGCCTCCATTCGGGATAATCGCCCTAAACCTTTATCTGGTTCAACTGCAGCCGCCGATTCTTTACTTTTTTGAAGGTATCCCTCGATCTGAAAACTTAGTTTTCTAAGTTTTTCATGGTAATGCTTGAGCTCGTCGGAATCCATAAAATCAATAGAGTGATGTAATTCAAAGACGACTAATAAAAAAAAAGGTCAAATAGATAAAAAATTTAAATTTTGAAAAACTTATTGAATGTCTTGAAAAAAAGAAACTTTTAGGACATTAGTAATAATATGAAAAAATTATTAGCGCTATCCTTTCTATTCTTTTTGAGCAACGCCCTCTTCGCTGAGCAAGAAACTTGTGCCATCATGGTAGGCGATGAAATCGACACCGAAGAATTTTCAGAACTCTTGGGTAAAAAAATTTATTTTTGCTGCGGTTCTTGCGTGAAAGCATTTGATAATAATCAAGCTTACTACATCAAGGCACTACCTGAATTAGCAAAACTTTTCTCCTCAGATGAGCAGAAAAAAATTGGTGTGGATAAAGTTAAATTACTTGAACAACGAGTTTGCCCGATTTATCCAGAACGAGTAGTTAATCCCAATTCAAAATTTGTTGAGTATAAAGGTAAGAAGATTTACATGTGGTCTTCAAGTGCTCAACGCAGATGGAAAAAAGATCCTGAGAAATATTTCAAGGAAGCAATGGATAAGGGACATCTTCCACAGTTCAAGTAATCAATCTAAGATTGTTCTTAAAAAAGCCCTCTCGTTAGAGGGCTTTTTTATTTTGTTAAACTCATCGTTTTTTTCCGTGAAGTTAAAATCTTGGTCGCTGCTTCTAATCCATTAAAAGCATACCAATTACCTGCCATTAATCGAAACTCAGGTAAATCTGGAAAAAGTCGATTAACTAATAAATCAATTCCGTTTTGAGTAACTTTAAGATATTCATTAGCTTCATACTCCATCGCTTTAAAAAGTTGGTAGTCATTTAATGTTTTTGTTTTATCAATCGGTTCATATGAATAATGAACCGAACCACAGGGCGTAGCTTTAATTATTGGTTTAGAATCAAATGCTAATATAGCATACCAACAGTTTTTATTTTTAATAGTGGATTCATTTATAAGTCTATAACAGGTTAAGCGAGAAAGAAGGAATTCAGAGTCCTTGGCATGTATTTTTGTTTCACTCCTGCCCGAAATCTCCGATGTTAAATTTGTTTTATTTTGTTTCCTGTAATGCGTCATCAAACTAGAAACATTGCGCCTCCAAAAGTACCTTAACCTACCAATTTTCATTCAACTATTTACGAAAACGAGACTAATTAATAAAAGTATCACATGAATACTTAAACTAAGTGCATATATGTATCAAATTATTTTTGTAAAAAAACTATCAGATTACCGGATTGCAGGGAAATATTTACTGAATTTGAAGAGCAAAAGTTACTTTGGCTGAAAATTGAATCGAGAGAAAGGTTTTCATTTTCCAGTTTCCATTTTAAACCAGAGGCTGAAACTCCTGAACATGATGATAGCGGTAAAAGACTCAAGGTCGCTCCTTCCTGGCCCACAATATTTAGTGGGGTTAATGATGTCACCCGGCGAAGCCACTCTTTCCTCGAATCAATAATTACTACAATTTTCGGGTCGATATTAGAGACGATAAATAGGTTGCTTATTAGATGATCTGTACGATTACCCAATGCACCAAGTATAATAATTTCCTGAGGTGTATATTTTGTACTGATATAGAGGAGAGCTTTTTGAAAATCCGTATTATTTTGTTCCTTATCCACAATAACCTCAACGGAACTGAAAATCTCGTTACTTGTGTCTACTTCTCCGGTACTATCCATGTCACCAATGAAAACATTTGGCAATAAGTCAGAATGACGAAAGGCAAGCCAACCCGCATCGACTGCAATACTTAAATCAGTCTCTTCCATCCGCCATTTTAAAATTTCTTCATCAGGCGGTTCTCCCCCAAGAACCATGAGAATTTTATTAGCAGGCATAAAAGTAAAACATTAAAGGAAAAAGCTTTTTTGCTTATCGGTAATTTCTACGCCTACCCGTTTCATTACTTTGAGCATGTCCTCCCATACTTTCCTTTTTCCACTCTTACTTGGATTGTGAAGCAAGTAGGATGGATGATATGTAACCATTAATGGAATCCCATCATATTCATTCCAATTCCCTCGAACATCTCCAAGCCGGCGC
This sequence comes from Opitutales bacterium, assembly GCA_965660135.1. Classification (GTDB taxonomy): domain Bacteria; phylum Verrucomicrobiota; class Verrucomicrobiia; order Opitutales; family Seribacteraceae; genus Seribacter. The sequence goes on along the minus strand of CBFHYW010000009.1, from coordinate 26,809 downwards.
TTTGAATCGTATCCCAGAAAGCCGTCAGTTGCAGTTTTACCAAGAGCTATAATGACTTTTGGCTGAACGATCTCTAACTGAGCCTTCAGATAAGGAAGTGAAAACATCATTTCTGCTTCCGTAGGGGGTCTATGGCCGAAGGCGAGCTCATGCTTGGGCTTCCAATGCAAAATATTCGTAATATATACCGAAGATTCTGAAAAACCCATTGTCTCGATGATCTTGCATAGTAATTCACCTGCAGGACTACCGAACGCAGAACCAGATTGCTCATCCTCTTCGCTAGGCGCCTCTCCACAAAAAAAGAGTTCTGCATCAAGATTACCTCGCCCAAAAATAATTTGGCCACCTGACTTTAATTCGCCTGTTGATATAGAACAACTCTCAGCTTCCTTCTTTAGCCATTCCCATTTATTCCGCTTGTCTCCATCGGGTATAATCAGACTTCGGGGATTGGAAAACTTAGAATCATCCTCTGGAGATAAATCGACTCCCTCAGCCTTAATCGTTTTAACTGTCTTTACCGAAGGAGGGGGAATCATAGCTTTAGTGACACCAGCTTGCACATTCTCAGCCAATGGAATAACTCTTTTACTGACAATTTCCTTAACAGATGAAACAGAATCAGACTTGGAAATTCTAGAACCAAGTGCTTTTTCCAAACTGTTCAGAGTATCTGCTTCAACATACACATCTCGAAGACCTTCCTGACGTAAACGCTTCAATTCTTCCAGAACCGCAAAACTAGCTTCAGCCAAATTCATTACTGTTTATCTTCCATTATGGGCAAAGATAATTTCTCAACATATTTAGCAAGAAGATCAAACTCCAGATTCAGTCTTTCTCCCGCCTTACGACCAATTAAATTTGTTTTACCCAAGGTATGCGGAATTAACCAAACAGCAAAAGAATTACCAACTACATCGCAGACCGTAAGAGAACATCCATCGACTGCAATACATCCCTTATCCACAAGATAATGTCGATGCGATGATGGTACTTTTATTTGAAGGTATAAATTTTTACCACGCTCCTCAAACACCTCAATTTCACCACATGTGTCAATATGTCCAGTAACAAAATGCCCCCCCACCCGACCATCAGCGGGTAAAGATCTTTCGAGATTTACCAGTTGACCCGGTTTCAAAACTCCTAAATTTGTTTTTTCCAATGTCTCATCCAGCAGATCAAAAGATCCAGTACCATTCGAGTCTGCCCGAAAAGTTAAGCAACATCCGTTAACTGAAAGGCTTGCCCCCGCTTCCATTCCATCCAATCCTTCAAACGGAATACCTAATTCCAAAAGCCAAGAATCTGCTTTTTCTTTTAAGGAAATAACTCGGCCCACATTTTCTACAATTCCAGTAAACATTAATTTAAATTTTTTAACATTGAAAATAACAAAGGTAAAAAGAGAAAGATAATTTGACCCTTTCGTAACGCAAAGTACTTTGAACTTATGCCTATGACAATTTCCATTTCACAAAAAAGTTTACTTTTTATTCTTTTATTCATCGGAACCTCCTTGCTGCAACCAAAGCAGTCCAATGCAATGCCAGCTTCAGCCGCTCGTGTTCCAGCAGATTCTTTTTTGATTTTATCTATAAATTTAGAATCTATCTTACAAAAATCTAAAATAAGAGAGAGCCGAATATGGAAACCGATTCTAGACTCATGGAATTTCTCCGATCATCAAATCAAAAACCTGTTTTTAGACCCGAAAAAAAGCGGGCTTAATTCCAAGACCCCACTTCAATTATTTTTGCGGACCAGTAATTCCGATGCGAACTCTCTTTCATTCGGTGTTTTATCGATGATTAGAGATACAGAAGCAGTTGACCAAAATTTAGCTTCTTTTGCTGAGTCTTTAGGTTTTTCAAAAATGAACGGGAAAAGTGTTCGATATTATAAAGATAATTTCCCTGTGGAGTTCGGTCGAAAAGGAAGGATTTTATATATTTTAGGAATAGGCCCAATTGTCAGAGATAAAGAAGCCACAAAAATCAGCCTGAACAAATTGTTTCGTTCTATCACGATCAAAACAGAAGAACGCAAATTGCCAAGTTCCCTAAAGGATCATTTTACTCATTCAAGCGATCTTTCAGTTTATTTGGATGGAAGCGGTTTGGCGAACCTAGTTGAGCAAAATTGGCCGGATGACAGATGGAAAAACCTACTACCGGTTTTGGATCCTTTATTTACGAGACAATTTGGATTTCATCTTCACTCGAATATTGGTGCTCTAAGAATCACAAGTCAGGAGTATTCAATAGGTAAAACCAAAAAACATACGGTAAAAAAGCTGGATTTTTTACACCAATTACCAGGCGATTCCCCTCTCGTTGCTCGGCTGAGTCTCCCGAGCGAAGAATTTCAAAACTCAATAGTAGAAACTACTGATAAAATCTTGCGAGTGCTAAGTGATAATAAGATTAACAAGGACACCCAACTTCCTGGCTTTGATTCAACTCCCAAAGAGTTATTATCCGCACCCAGTGGCGATTTTGTCTTGGCAGCCGGACATTTTAGCGAAAAAAACAATTATCTAAGTAACGGAAAATTTTCTGTAACCCTACAGCCCTCGCTTATGCTTGGGTTCGGAATTGAAAAGCAAGTAGCACTCAAAAAAATACTAGCAGGTCTTAATTCCGCAAATTCACTTCGTTCCATTCTCGACATGAATGATCTCCACCTCACAGATCATGGTGAAAAACTATGGTTATCAAGTATCGAATACCTACGGGAGGTAAAAGGAAACAAAGCTCTTCAACCTTTGTCGAAATCACGTTTAAAAACACTTAATGAACATTCTTTTGCTTTGGACCTCAATTTGAATCACGCAAACCAATCAGTACGAAAAAGTTCATTCCTCAATTTTTCACAATTAAAAATCCTAAATATTATCGATGATTTCCACCGTCTTTCAATTCATGCCAATAACACAGAATTAGTTACTCAACTAAAATTGAACGACTCCAACCGGTCAGCTTGGGAGGTCGTATTCAAGCACCTTGGGCAAGCATTAATTGACCAAACAAACCAAGCAATTTTCCTTGCAATTTCTCAAAATAATTTGAATTCAGTCATTCAATCCGTGCAGGAAGGTGCGCTGATCAATGCAACAGATCGATTTGGTCACAGTCCTATTCATTATGCTGCATTCAAAGGAAATCCTAAAATCGTAGATTTCCTTCTCAATAACGGTGCAAACCCAAACACTAAAGGTAGGCATGACTCGACACCATTACACAGTGCAGCCTGGGGCAGAAACACGCAGGTACTTGAACTTCTTCTAGAAGATGGTGCGGATGTGGATGCCAGAACCGACGAAGGTGAAACTCCGGGTATGACCGCTGCTCTTCGAGGCGAAAAAGATATGCTCGAAATCCTCCTTGCCCTTTCAGCAGACCCTCATGCAACTGATGTCCATGGAACTAACCTATTAGATCTTGCTGCTGCCGGGGGTCACAAAGCAATTGTAGAACTCCTACAGGAAATTGGAGTAAACAATCAAAACCCCTTACACATTGCAGCTGGAATTGGAGACTTAAAGGAAGTAAAAAAGCTCCTCAAAGAAGGACATTCCATTAATGTCCGGGACTCTTTTGGTGCAACTCCGCTACTCATAGCAATGGTATCAGGAAAGGAGGATATGGTTGATTTTCTTATTTCACAAAACGCAGACCCAAATCTCTGTGCGATGGATGGTTATACCTTAATGCACGGTGCCGCTTTTTCTGGAAAGAAAAGCCTGGTTCAAAAAGTGCTTACCTACAACACTGAGGTAAACCCGCGCTACGGACCTGATGGAATTACTCCCGTTGATGTGGCTGAGGAAACGGGAGATGCGTTACTCTACCTACGTGCTTTAGGTGGAAAGACTGCATGGGAGCTAGGTAAAGTGAATTTAAAAAAATAATTCAAATTAAATATCCTGAGCTAGGCAGATAATTGATTTGCCCACTTTGAGCAAATCCTTGTCTTTTACTCGAGAATTAGGACAAAGTGTCTCCAAGTATTCCCAAAATTTAGCCGAATGATTAAGATGCTTCAAATGAGCAAGTTCATGGAGGATTACATAATTTGCAATTTCATAAGGTAATAACACAAGCCTCCAATTTAAACTAATTGTACCCTTCGCTGAGCAGGAACCCCAGCGACTTTTTTGATTACCAATACGAACTTTATTCCATTTAAGCCTTGAATCGATCGCAAGTGATTCAACTCTATCAGTCAAATTTTCCTTTGCCAAAGCCCGCAATGAGAAAAGTATGTTCTCTTCTCGCATCTCGTCGTTGGGAATATTCAGGTGAATATGCTCCTCATAAATGCGATACGACACCTTAGTTACAGACTCATTTTCATGCCAGCTTAACAGATGAGGATTTTCAGCTAACCAAACCTTCCCACCATCTGAAAAATATTCACTTATTTTACATGTAGCAGGAAATCTCTTAATGCGCTTTGCAAGCCAACTTTTTTGTTTATCCAAAAATAAATAACCTTCCCGTAAAGATGCCCAACGAGGCAGAGTGAGAATGGCCTTCTCCTTGGAATGAATTCGTAAATTTATTCTACGCACACGATTTGATTTTTTAATCAAACAAAAAACCTTAAGCCCAGGTTCAAAATCAGTCAGCGAGATTTCCTCTGCTCTATCTTTCATCGCACAGCAAAAAAAACAATTTACTCGAGCATAGAAACTTGGGAGGCCGCATAACGCCGAAGTGCGGATTCTGGGTCAATACCATTATTACGGCAGGCAGCAACAAGTTCAAAAAGGGCCTGCCCCGCTAATTCTTCGGTCAAGCCATCACTCGCCTTTTCAACATTCGGCTCAGACCATTGCCCCTTTCCAGACAATCCGTGTTTACTCGCTCTCTTGTAGATATCCGCGGCAAAGAGCAAAGCAGGTAAACGGGGAGGCAGATTCTTAAATACACTAACCTTTTCATTGGCTCCAACCTTCTGCTTTTTCTCTTCCGCTTTAATCAATTCCCAGCGATCTATGACCGCGTCAGATGATTCCTCCTTGTCCCCCTCCTCTCCAAAAACATGAGGGTGCCTACGAATCAGTTTATCGGATATTCCCCTCCCCACATCCTCCAAATTGAATCTGCCCTCCTCCTCAGCCAGGCAGGCATGCATAACCACTTGCAGTAAAAGGTCGCCTAATTCCTCTTCCATTAATTCAAAATCATTATTATCTACTGCCTCCAATACTTCAGAAACCTCTTCAACAAGACACCGAAGAAGAGAATCATGGGTCTGCTCTCGATCCCATGGACAACCATCCGGTGCCCGAAGTTGCGTAACAATGTTTCTTAGTCGTTGAATTTCGCTCACAGTCGCGCATTCTGTAGTAGTAATAGAACTTGGCAATTCAAACTCTACATAAAGAACTAAAACCTGAATATTTAAATGGATAAACTAGCAGAAATTATGGATTGGAAACGAAAGGAAATTTCCTCTCGTATTCGACCGGTCAATATGAATGACCTCAAAACGATTGGTGAGCGAATGGGTGCAAACCATTCCTTTCATGATTCATTAATCAATCAAGATGAGCTTTCAATAATTGCAGAAATCAAAAGGAAATCCCCTTCTGCTGGCGATATTGCAGAGGGTGCCTCCGCGGTTGAGCAAGCTCGTACTTACCTAAACGCCGATGTAGATGCCCTTTCTGTGTTAACCGATCATAAATATTTTGGTGGGGAACTTAAAGACCTTTGGGAAGTAAATGATTTCCTAGGTAACCACCAAAGAGGAATCCCCACATTAAGAAAAGACTTTATGGTTCATCCCATACAAGTTTTAGAAGCCCTTGAAGCAGGTGCTCGGGCTATCCTTCTTATTGTCAGAGCATTATCAAATGATGAACTAAAGATTTTACGGGAAGCCGCCGATGTCAGTGGTTTGGACTGTCTTTATGAAATACATGAGGAAGCCGAATTAGAAAAAGCACTCAAACATAATCCAAAAATTTTGGGTGTAAATAATCGGGACCTCACTCGATTTGTTACTGATTTGGAAACTTCTGAGAAATTAATCCCCCAAATACCAGAAGATATTATTAAAGTTAGTGAAAGTGGAATCTTTGAACCTGAAGATGCTTGGCGAGTTCGAGAGGCTGGGGCAAATGCTGTTCTTTGCGGGGAAGCTTTAATGCGGGCTGAGGATGTGGATACAATGGTTCATGAAATGAAAGAAAGAGGTTAGGTCTTCCTCGCAAATAATATTTCAACTGATGCCACTTTCCCCCTCAGAAACTACAAAACTCCTAGAAAGCCTTAATCACCGGCCCAAAAAGAAACTTGGTCAAAATTTCCTAGTCGATGGAAATATCGTTGGGAAATCTATTTCAATGGCTGACCTCCCCGAAGGTATGCCAGTGGTTGAAATTGGTCCAGGCTTGGGAACTTTAACCAAGCAACTTCTTGAAGGAAATCATCCGGTATTTGCTGTGGAAATTGATGAATCTCTCTTCCTTAACCTTCAAAATACTTTTTCGAAGTTCATAGAAAGCAATCAACTCAATATAATCAAGGGCGATGCAGTTAAAAAACCTCTTGCCAACTTGCCCCTAGATATAGAACATTTTGCCGTCGTCGCGAATCTCCCCTATGCAATCTCTTCAGCATGGATGGAAGCTTTATTGAATACAGGTCAAATACCGCTCAGAATGGTTTTAATGCTTCAACGAGAGGCGGTAGATAGAATGAATGCTGAGCATTGTACAAAAGAATACAATGCATTAACGATATTTCTTAAAGCGGCATTCAAGCACACTCAAACGCATATGGTTCCACGCCAATGTTTTTTTCCTATACCTGGAATTGACTCGGCTTTGGTAAAAATGGATCGACTAAAGAACCCTTTTCTCTTTCCCAAGAAAGACCGAACCTTAATTCGACAAATATTTACCCAAAGAAGAAAACAAATTGGATCACTGGCCAACAAAGAGGAAAAGCAAAACAAGGATAGACTTAACCAATGGATTGAGAAACTTAACCTCGCCAGAAACTTAAGACCCGAGCAAATTGGGCCTACTGAATGGCAAGAACTCGTTGGAATTCAAGCTTAAGCAGAAACCCCAACTCCACAGCACTTTTTATATTTCTTTCCGCTTCCGCAAGGACAGAGATCATTCCTTCCAACCTTGGGAGTTTCTCTTACCACAGGAACAGCGATTTTAGGAATCTCAGGAGCCTCTGCTTCAGGTGAATTTGATGGTCCTTGACCTCCTCCAGCACCAGAAAAACGATCAAACCCGCCACTAACCGATGTATCCGGGCCACTTGACCTTGCCACATTACTTAAGGTTGAAAGCATATTTTCAAAAGCAGCCAAATTGGTGGAAGAACGAAACATTCCGGAACAAACATCCGATCTCATGGAAACCATCATCTCTTCAAAAGCCCGAAAAGCTTCATTTTTATACTCGCTCAAAGGATCTTTTTGACCATAACCCCTTAAACCAACGCTGCGACGCAGTTCATCCATCTCAGTGAGGTGATCCTGCCAATGTACATCAACGGCGTTCACGACAACATAGCGTTCCAAACTTTGCAGTTGCTCAGGATCTTCTAGTTTTCTTTTAGCATCGTAAGCTCCCGTAATTTTTTCAAGTAATATAGCTTTGACCTCTTCTTCAGATTTATCAAGGAGGTCCGCTAATCGAACAGTGATGGGGAAGGTAACATTTATCCATGAGGCTAGCAAGGATTCCAGCTCAGGCATATCCTCTTCACGACTGGCCTTGAACTCAGTAAGCGGAATACCTCCAATTCGACCGTCCAGTTCCTCTTCAACCAATTCAATAAGAATTTTACCGGGATCCTCTTCAAGAAGGACATCGTTGCGGATGGAATATACAATTTCACGTTGACGATTCAAAACATCATCGTACTGAAGTAATCTTTTACGAATAGAATAGTTCTGCTGTTCGACCTTTTTTTGAGCATTTTGAATGGACCAGTCTAATGTTCCATGCTCCAACATTTCATCATCTCCAAATGATTTCTCCAACATTTTTGAAAGTGCGCCTTGGTTCGCAAACAAACGCATTAAATCATCTTCCAATGAAACATAAAACCTTGAAGCACCAGGATCGCCCTGACGTGCACACCGACCTCGTAACTGCCGGTCAATCCTTCTTGACTCATGCCTCTCAGTGCCTAGTACAAGTAAACCGCCAAGCTCCTTAACCCCCTCCCCTAGTTTAATATCCGTTCCCCGACCAGCCATATTTGTTGCGATGGTAACCGCACCACGCTGACCAGCCTCAGCAACAATTTCTGCCTCCCTTTCGTGAAATTTTGCATTCAGGACTGTATGCCTAATATTTGCACGCTTTAGCATGCGGCTAAAAACTTCAGAAGATTCAACAGATGCAGTACCTATAAGCACAGGTTGCTCTCTTTTATGTGCTTCGGTTAAATCTTCGAGCACTTGATTAAATTTTTGGCGCCGTCCCTTAAACATTAAATCATTTAAATCCTTACGAATACAATCTCGGTGTGTAGGAATAACCATAACACCTAGACGATAAATATCATGAAATTCCCCTGCCTCTGTTTCTGCAGTGCCGGTCATACCAGCTAGCTTTTCATACATTCGAAAATAATTTTGGATTGTAATCGTAGCGTAA
>CBFHYW010000009.1:0-18149 GCA_965660135.1 Opitutales bacterium | reverse complement strand
TTTCTTTTTCGATGGCCACCCCTTCTTTTGCCTCAACAGCTTGGTGTAATCCATTACTCCATCTACGACCAGGCATCAGGCGGCCAGTATTTTCGTCAACGATCATGACTTTTCCACCCTGAACTACATATTGCTTATCCTTCTCGTATAATCCAAAAGCTCGTAAAAGCTGGGAAACTGTATGAATGCGCTCACTTCGCACTTGGAAATCAACTTCAGCCTCTTCCCGCTTTTGCCTTTTGACATCATCGCTGGAATCACTATCGCGATCAATTTCTACATAAATTGTAGCCAAATCGGGAATAACAAACCCATTAGGGTCGTTTGGACTGACAAGAGATCTTCCAATTTCAGTTAAGTCAGCCTGCTGGTTTTTCTCATCAATAACGTAATGTAAATCCTCTTTTAATTCATGGGCCCTAACCTTGTTATAATCTGAATTCATTTCCAGATCAAACTTTTCGTATTTTTTACGAATTTGAGCATCTTCCATCAAACGCATAAATTGCCTATGGGTAGGCATGCCTTTTTTAACCTGATATAATTTAGCTATTGAAGCATCGGTGTCTTCGTCGCTAAGCCCTTCCTGCCCAAGAGCCTTTTTCGCTTCCTCTGCAAGTTGATTACAATGCTTCAATTGTGCGGCAAAAAGTTTCATCACCAAAGGCTTCATTTCACCAAAAGGTAAAGGATGATCTTCTCTCATTGGACCGGAAATAATCAGAGGTGTTCTTGCCTCATCAACAAGAATGGAATCAGCCTCATCAATGATACAAAAGAAATGATCTTTTTGAACTTGGTCATCCTTGCAGGTAGCCATCCCATTATCCCTCAAATAATCAAACCCAAATTCTGAAGCCGTTCCGTATGTTAGGTTACGCTCGTACATCATACGCCTCTCAGCTGGTGGCATATTATTTTGAATACAACCTACACTAAGCCCTAAAAACTTAAATAGAGCACCCATCCAATGTGAGTCCCTTCTCGCTAAATAGTCATTCACTGTTACTAACTGGCAATTTTTCCCGGACAGAGCGTTCAGATAGAGAGGACAGGTAGAAACCAATGTCTTTCCTTCACCTGTAGCCATTTCTGCAATATGCCTATCATGAAGGGCCATTCCTCCAATCAACTGTACATCGTAATGAACCATTTCCCAAGCTATTGGTTGATCGCAAACATCAATTGTTTTTCCACATAGTCTACGAGCGGCATTTTTCACTACGGCAAAAGCTTCGGGAAGAAGGTCTTCTAATGTTTCACCTTTCTTAAATCGCTCCATAAATTCAGGAGTCTTCGCTTGAAGCTGTTCATCAGACAAACTTTGATACTCCTCCTCGATACGATTGATGTCGCGAACAATCGGTGCACATTTCTTTATAAATTTGCGGTGATGGCGACCCTTAAGGCTTTGCAGAATCGATTTAAATGGTGCAAGTGGATTCATATTTTTTTAAATTTTATAAACCAAGAATTTCCTGAAAATAAGGAATCGTTCGATCGAGACCTTGTTCGAGTTGGACCTTCGGTTCCCATCCAAGAATTTTTTGAGCTTGAGAAATATCTGGTTTTCGCTGAGTGGGGTCGTCTTCGGGAAGTGGCATTTTTACAATCGAAGATTTTGATTCTACTTTCTTAAGCACAGTCTCTGCAAGTTCCCTAATCGTAAATTCATTGGGATTACCAATATTTACCGGACCAACAGTCTCTTCCTGTTGCATAAGGCGAATCATACCCTCAAGTAAATCATCCATATAGCAAAACGATCGGGTTTGCTCACCATCTCCATAAAGGGTCAGATCCTCACCCTTCAGTGCCTGAACAATAAAATTTGAAACCACACGCCCGTCGTTTGGCAACATCCTTGGCCCGTATGTATTGAATATTCGAATAACTCGAATATCGACCTTATTTTCGCGATGATAGTCAAAAAAAAGAGTTTCCGCACAACGCTTTCCTTCGTCATAACAGGCACGTAATCCAATCGGGTTAACATTTCCACGATAGCTCTCAGGTTGAGGATGAACCTCAGGATCCCCATATACCTCAGATGTCGATGCCTGTAAAATTCGAGCACCTACACGCTTCGCTAAGCCTAAACAGTTAATTGCTCCCATCACAGATGTTTTAACTGTCTTGATTGGATTATACTGATAATGAACTGGAGATGCGGGACAGGCCAAATTATATATTTGATCAACTTCAAATTTAAACGGATCTACCACATCGTGTCTGATTAGCTCAAAACTTGGATTGTCCATTAAATGCAAAACATTGTTACGCCGGCCTGTGAAAAAATTGTCCAAACACAAAACCTCATGCCCCTGCCCAAGCAAGCGTTCACATAAATGACTGCCAAGAAAACCAGCACCTCCTGTTACAAGAATAACCATAATTTCAAATAAAAAAATTCATCTTACTGATTCCTAGGGATTTGGAAACCCTCTTTTAGCAAATGAACATGATTGATCATTTAAGCTTTTCAACACCTTCAATAATACTTGAGTTCCTTTTTTTTGATAACCTGCATCTTGTACCCTCTGGTAAAAACTGCTAGCTAACTCCAACCCCTTTAAATTTAAACCCATTTTTTGAGCATCATCGAGAGCAATTCCTATATCCTTGATAAAATGTTCCACATAAAATCCAGGTTCCCAGTCTTGATTGATCATTCGAGGACCTAAATTGGTAATAGACCAGCAACCAGCCGCACCTTGTCCTATTAGCCCAATAACTTTTTCGAGATCAAGCTTTGCACTTTCTGCGTAAAGCAAAGATTCCACCGTTCCAATCATAGTTGATGCAATCAAAATTTGATTGCTCATTTTCACTCTCTGTCCTGAACCTGCCCCCCCGAAGTATTGAATATTTGCCCCCATTTCTTCCAAAAGTGGATATGCCTTTTCATAGATGTTTTTTTCTCCACCACACATAATTGCGAGACTTCTATTTTTTGCGCCAATATCTCCTCCGCTAACCGGTGCATCAAGAGCATAAGCCCCATGCTCTTTACCATGTAACGCAACGGTCTCCGCAATTTTCGGCTTCGAAGTTGTCATATCAATTAAAATTTTATCGGTACAAGAACCGGAGAAAATTCCATTATTACCAAAATATATATTCTGTACATCTTCCGGGTAGCCAACCATAGAAAATACAAAATCTACTTTATTAACCAACTCTGCTGGGCTATTTTCCCATTTCGCCCCTTGGTTGAGAAGGAACGAAGCCTTTTCTTTGGTACGCGAATAAACGCTCAAAGAATAACCCGCATCCTGAATGTGCTTGGCCATAGAAGAACCCATAACTCCCAAGCCAATCCATCCTACTTTAGTTTCTTTCAACATAACGAATAATAAAAGAGTGAATTAGTAAAAGAAAATGGTCGGGACGACAGGATTTGAACCTGCGACCCCTACACCCCCAGCGTAGTGCGCTACCAGACTGCGCCACGTCCCGACCTTAAGTATACACCTGAGATTTCTCTCGGTAAGATGTTTTTTTCACTTAGCTCAAAACTTTCTTCGTGGAAGCACGCAGGCGAACTTCTGAATCTTCTCCCAATGTCAACAAGTCATGGATGAACATGAACATGTATTGTTGGAACTGAAACGAACGAATAAGCATGAAATAAGTGAAGGGGGTTAGAAAAACAACTTACGATGTAATGGGCAAACCATACCAAACTGCTAAAAGGTTCGTCAATGATTTAAGAACCGAAGCTGGGGCTTGAACCCTATTAATCTAATAACATCAAAGTATTCTAATAAACCAAACCTTTTAGACTTCGAATCTAACTCCGAATAATATCTACAGAAATAATATAAAAATTTAGTAATAAAATTGAAAAGCGAAGTGCTTAATGGTCCATCCAGTTGAAATTAAATAGAATAATACCTAACTTTTGAATTTTGAATATCTAGGGTATTCTTTGTTGCGAAAATAGAACCATATACTATTTAATATTCAACTTACATGAAATCATTACTTAAAAACATACTCTTAGCTACGCTCACATTAGTAATCTCCAACTTTGTTTTTGCTGATAAAGTTGAACCACCTAAGGATTCAGTTCCGTTTCGCGGAAGCCATTACAAAGCTTTTCTCGACACCAACAGCACTTGGTGGGAAGCTAAATTTGCATGCGATGACATTGGTGGAGAATTAGTAGTCATTTCAAGCGAGCAGGAAAATGAATTTGTGAGAAGATTGGCCAAGGATAATCTCATATGGCTTGGTGGAACTGATGAATTCGAAGAAGGTAAATGGACTTGGGATAACGGAGAAACCTTTAAGTTCAAAAACTGGGGTGACAAGCAACCAGCTGGCACAAATGGATTTAATTTTCTCGTTCTCGACGGCAAGTTGGGAAAGTGGGCAGACACCACAGATTTCTCTGGGAAAGTGAAGGGATATGTATGCGAATGGAAGGGCTCTGCTCCTAAAAACGCTGGTCCTAAAGACTCAGAACTCAAACCACCAGCCAAAAAATAATTTTGTAAAGTTTCGAAATGAAAAGGCTGAGTTTTTACTCAGCCTTTTTTTTTGGACCAAAGCCTTGATTATATCTCTTAATCCAATCATTTGCCCAATCTGAATAAGTACCCGAATTAATTTGAACGCGAGCCTCCTCCATAAGTTTCACAAAAAAGCGGAGGTTATGCAAAGTAAGTAAAACACCTCCCAAAGATTCTTTTGCCATAAAAAGATGCCGTATATAGGAACGAGAAAAATTTTGTGAAGCGAAGCAGTCAGTCTCCTTATCCAACGGATTGAAATCAAGACGAAATTTTTCATTACGAATGTTTATTTTTCCTCTTGATGTATATGCTGTTCCGTGCCTCGCCGCTCTGCTTGGCAGGACACAATCAAACATATCCACTCCATACCCAACCATTTTTAGCAACTGTGTCGGAGTTCCAACACCCATAACATATCGAGGTAAATTATCAGGTAAAAATTTAACTGTAGAACTTACCTGTTCGAGCATCTCCTCTTCGGGTTCACCAACACTTACTCCTCCAATCGCATAACCAGGAAATCCAATTTCCTGTAATTCTTCCGCTGAACGCTTTCTTAAATCCTGAAAGCGCCCACCCTGAACAATACCAAAAAGTTTTCGGCCGTCTTCAATGGCTTTGGTTTCTCTCCATGCATTTAAACAAGACCTTGCCCAATTAGTTGAACGGTCAACTGCCTGACCAATTTGATCTTTGGTTGCTCCTGCTGGAGGACACTCATCCAAGCACATAGCAATATCTGACTTTAGGGCGTCTTGAATTTCAATGGCTTCTCTAGGACCAAGAAAAACCGCCCTTCCATCGATATGGGAATGAAAAAGAACCCCCTCGTCATTTAGCTTTCTTAATTTCGCCAAGCTAAACACCTGAAACCCTCCGCTATCCGTTAATATCGGACCATCCCAATTCATGAAACGAGCAAGACCACCAGCTTCACGAATAACCTCGACTCCAGGTCGCAAATTCAAGTGGTATGTGTTTCCTAAAATAATTGAAGCCTTAACCACTTCGGTTAAATCTCGAGGAAGGATTCCTTTAACTGTTGCCTGTGTACCAACAGGCATAAAAACTGGAGTTAACACCTCACCTCCGGGCAAAAGAACCTTACCCGTTCTTGCGTTATTCAAGGGCTGTGGTTGTGTGTGTGATGGAAGCATAAAAATTGAAGTTTTGAGAAGCTGATACTGAATAGTTCACAAGAATAAAACTATTCTTTCTTTAAGACAAAAAGGTTGTGATTATAAGCGCAGAGAAATTTTATCTTGTAGAGTTTAAGTTTAAAAAATGCAATTAACAAGGAATGCTTGAAAGGAGAATGAAATTAGTGAAAATAAAATCCGACGAAAAGTTGTAAGTATAATGTCGTGAAAAATTCAAATATTACTCTTCTCCTTACTTTATGGTAAAAGGATTCAAATGATTCACGAAAAATGGTTCTTTGCATTAATTGAAATTAATTCAAGGGTCTAACAAAATTGTGAATGCTGAATCAGGATAAATTATGAATGGTTACGATATTATCGGGGATGTTCATGGATATGCATTATTGCTTAAAATTTTACTTAAGCAGTTAGGTTATACGGCAAAAGAAAATAGCTATTTTCACCCCCTTGGTCGAAAAATAGTTTTTGTAGGAGACCTTATTAACAGAGGACCAGATTCAATAAAAGTTTTGAGTCTCATACGGAAAATGCACACTGAAAAACAGGCCTTTTGCGTCCTGGGAAATCATGAATTTCGTTTAATTCAAAATTTTGTAAAAAAACCATCTTCCATAGATCGTAATCTTGTAGAATTTATTCCTTGGATAAAATCCCTGCCCTTTTTTTTAGAATTCCCACAGTTCAGGGTTGTTCATGCAGCATGGCATTTTTCATCAGTCGAAAAATTGAAGAATCAATCAGTGAAAGATGATAATTTCATTTTTTCCACAATGCTTCCCGAGTCAGAATTTAAAAAATCCGTTCAAATATTATTGCAAGGTATTCAAGTTACCCTTCCCCAAAATTGGTCATATTATGATCGCTTTGGGATAAAAAGAGAAAAAGCACGTATGAGATGGTGGGAAAAAGAGCGAAATAATATTAACGGTTCAAATTTTTTCCCAAAAAGTGAAAAATACATTCACTCATCATTTAAAAAGAATGCTGAGTTGGAAATTGAGTATTATCCCAAAAGTGAAAAACCTGTTTTTGTAGGGCATTATTGCCTACCACCAAAAGAACCTAAAATAAATGATAATATAATATGCGTAGACGGATGCGTAACCTGTGATAAAGTATTATGGGCATATCGATACAATAATGACAGAATAATCAATGAAGACGGACTAATCAGCACCTAAGAAATCTAATTTAATTCAAAAAGGGTTCAGAACTTAAAATTGCAACTTTTTCCCAACTTGCATTCCATCGATTCCATTTCTCGATCCTATCTAAATAGGGATGTAAATGCCTTTTACAGCATGCATACTCAAACATTTCTTTTGCTTCATCTATGTCATGTGCCATGAAATATTTGTCCGAGAAACCAACCGAATTATCAAAATGGTAATGAAACTTGAACTCATCTAGGGCAGGTTCGTTATTGGATTTCATGTATATTAAACTAGCTTAATAATCCGAAATTTTCAAATTCTCTTAGAAGTTTTTTCTAAGTTAATTTACAATTAAGAAACTTGAATAATCTATGATCATAATTGTTGGAAGATCTAGGTGGGTACAAAAATTGAGGAAAGAAAGCTATACTCTTTCGGGACAAGCTTTTTATTAGTCTCGGGTAGCAGACTCGTTTTGCATTTCCCACTTTGAACTCCAACGATTCCATTTTTCAATTTTATAAATAACTGGATTTAAATCATTTTTCTCGCAAACAAAAGAAAACATTTTAATCGCATCCTCTGTATGGTTGGCCATGAAATACTTAGTTGATAGATCAAGAGAACCTTCTAATTCATAAACGAATTTATATTCCTCTAACTGAGGACTAACTACTTCCTTTGCCATCTAAATAAGGTAAACTAATAAACCTGCTTAATGCAAATTATATATTAAGCCTTTTGGGAAAGTATTATCTGAGTCTTGAGAAGAGGGCATTGCTAATAAATTACATTCGGTTTAAGTATCTAAGGTTATGCACCAATATTCTTTCTCACAAAAATATGTACGCGTACGAATGCGAAGATTCTTCGATGGCCAGTTTAAACATATTTACATAGGCAAAGTAATTTCTGAAACTCCAAGTTGTCTTATATTATTTGCCCGATCTTTCCACTTCAGAAAAATCGTTTCTACTGGGGCAGTCCCCGGTCAAAGGGTGGCAGAATCATCAGGTTTGAACATAGAAGGAATTTGTGAAAGGGCCATACCATGGGCTTCTATTGAATTTGCACAGATTATTGAGGATTCAATCAACTACGAAGGCTCAATTGTGTGGGGAACATGTGGAAAAATTGTACTCGATAACAAGCAGAAGACATTTATCACATCTACTCATGACCATGGAGAATAAATCTCCAAATCTAGCCCAATAAACCTACAGGGCTAAATTTTCCTTAATGGAAGAAACCGCAGCTTCCACATTAGCCCTGTGACCAAAGGCACTTAAACGGAAGAAACCTTCACCTGCCGGTCCAAAGCCAGAACCAGGAGTTCCAACAACATGACATTCATTGAGAAGCTTATCAAAGAATTCCCACGATGTCATCCCACCGGGTGCCTTAAGCCATACATAAGGTGCATTTCCTCCTCCATAGGTTGTGATTCCCTTAGCTTTTAGCCCATCGTTTATAATCGATGCATTTTCAAGATAGAATGCAACTTGTTCGTCCGTTTGAGCCCTTCCCTCTTCACTAAGTACGGCTACACCTCCAGATTGAACGATATTAGACGCCCCGTTAAAAAATGTATTTTGACGACGAGTCCATAGGCTGTGCAGCACTCCACTTTTTGCATCTTCGGCAATGCAAGCCTTAGGAACAATAGTCCATGCTAAGCGAACACCGGTGAACCCAGCAGTCTTAGAAAAACTATTTAGTTCAATCGCACACTCGCTTGCTCCTTCAATTTCATAAATACTTTTAGGTAAACTAGGGTCTGTAATAAAAGAGGCATATGCAGAATCAAACAAAATGATCGCCTTATGCTCACGAGCATAGTCAACAAAAGTTTTTAATTGTTCTTTTGTTGCAACCGCACCCGTTGGATTGTTTGGACTACACAGGTAAATTAAATCTACTTTCCCTTTTGGTAATTCTGGGAAAAAGCCATTTTCCTCAGTGCAGGGCATGTAGACTAAGCCCTGGTAGCCATTTTCATCGGCCAAGCCAGTCCTACCAGCAATTACATTACTATCGACATAAACAGGATAGGCAGGATCCTGTACGGCGACCACACAGTCTTCGGAGAAAATACCCTGAATATTGGCAGAGTCAGACTTCGCCCCATCGCTCACAAAAACTTCACTTGCGTCAATCTTCGCTCCGTTTTCGTTGTAAAAATCAGCAATACCCTGGCGAAGTGCATCAATGCCCTCCGAAGGTCCGTACCCTGAGTAACTTTCTACTGATCCTAAGTCGTCCACGCCTTTATGCAAACCGTCTATAACGGAGGACACAATTGGTTCAGTTGTATCTCCAATACCAAGTCGCATTACCTGAACACCGGGGTTCTCGTTTAAAAAAAGATTTGTCCGTCGTGCAATCTCAGGAAAGAGATACCCTGCGGATAATTTCTGATAGTTTTGATTAATCTTAGCCATGATAAAGGTTTGGAATTTATAAAAGAAAAAATGAATTTGGCAATCGACAATGCTTATTCCCCTGACTGTAAAAGAAGGCCCTGCCTTCGAGCGGCCCTGAAAGCGAAAAGAAAAAAGCACATTCCACAAAAGAAATAAATGCCATTTAACAAAAAAGCTTTGAGTAAAAGATCCCCACGCCATTCCCCGTTAAGTAATAACGCACGCATTCCTTCAAAAACATAAGATGTTGGGATAAGAAGTGCAATCTCTTGCAACCATTGTGGAAGTGTAGACAAGGGGTAATAGATACAAGATACTGGTGCTATCATAAAAGGAATAACCCAGGTTAAACTTTCTGCTCCCAAGCCGTAACGAATTAAGATGCCGGTAACTACTTGTGAAATTGCCCATCCCGTAAAAACTAAATTAAAAAAGAAAGCAAGTAATGGAAAACCCATCTCAAAAACAGAAACTCCAAAAAAGGGTATTGCAAGAAGCGCTGCGGGCACCATTCCAATTAAGGTTCGAATCATACTAATTGATGCAAGGGAAAGCATAAGCTCCCATGGGCGCAAGGGTGCAACGAAAAGGTTCCCTAGATTCCTTGACCACATTTCCTCCAAAAAGGATAAAGTATAACTCACATGCGAACGAAAAAGGGAATCCCAAACTAAAACAACTGAAATCAGAATGCCAGAAGTGGTGATTTCTGGCTGAGCAGCACCAAAGTGAAGAGATACAAAGCCCCAAATAATAAGTTGCATAGTAGGCCAATAAGAAATCTCGATGATTCGAGGCCACGAGCTTCTTAGTACATAGAAGTAACGAAGTAAAAGGCCTTGAATCCGGAGCAAAGAATCAGAATTATTCATTGAGTGCCCTTACTTACATCAAGAAAAACTTCTTCTAGAGTTTTTCGATCATACTTTGCCAAAAGACTTGTAGGAGAACCTTGTTCTACGAGTTTTCCTTTACGCAGAAGAAGAACTCCCTCGCAGAGCTGCTCAACTTCTTTCATATCATGACTCGCAAGTAAAATTGTCGCTCCCCGCTCCTTTTGATAATTAAAAAGAAACTCTCTAATCCATTCCACAGTTTCGGGATCCAAACTTGCTGTGGGCTCGTCAAGAAGAAGAAGTTCGGGATGATTAATCAATGCCTTTGCTAAAGAAACCCGAGTTTTTTGCCCTGCCGATAATTTTCGAACTCTCCGATCAATAAAATCTTTTAATCGAAAAAACTCCACCACTTCTGAAATTGCACTCTCTTCATCCCTCAAACCATAAAGCTTTGCATATACGGTCAAGTTTTCGCGAACGGTTAGACGTTGAGGTAAATCAACATAAGGAGATGAAAAATTCATCTTTTTTAATGCGGGATAACGGTCGTGCACAAAATCATAATCAAAAATTCGAATCTTCCCCCTGGTAGGCAGCAACAATCCAAGGAGCATAGATAAAGTAGTCGTTTTCCCTGCCCCGTTCCCCCCAAGTAATGCAGTCATAGAACCTTGCTTTAGTTCAAAATTCAAATTATCTACCGCACGAATTTCACCAAAGTTCTTCGTTAAAGATTCTGCTTTTAAGACATTCGACATTATTCAATATATGTTAACATATAAAATACATTCACTAAATCGAATTAAGGCAATACTTGCACCTTTCTTCATTGAACCATAAGCTTAATCATAAGTCAGTTTCATCAACTCCTTGCTCAGTATTCCCGAGGCTTCGTCAACTGAATGATCTTTAATCATGTCTTGTGCATAAATAATGTTTGTGCGTACCTCAACTTGGGAAAAAGGCAGTGGAATGACAAAACGATCCCATGATTTCAGCTTAATGCTAGGACCATATTCAAATGTTAGAAGAAGCAGTGGAGCTTTAGAAATTTTTCCAACAAGAATACCCCCGGGCTTCGCCACATAACATGGACCTCTTGAACCATCGGGTGTAATTCCAATATCATGCCCGCTTTTTAATTTTCTTACCAGAAGTCGCATT
The DNA here is from genome assembly GCA_965660135.1 of Opitutales bacterium. Classification (GTDB taxonomy): domain Bacteria; phylum Verrucomicrobiota; class Verrucomicrobiia; order Opitutales; family Seribacteraceae; genus Seribacter. The sequence continues at coordinate 6,886 of CBFHYW010000009.1, read as the reverse complement.
GCTTGTGCCCCCCCACGATTACTGGAACCTCTAACTGCGTGAATACCAGACCAGCCATAAAATGCTTCCAGCCACGCTCCGTCTCTGCTTCCGCTGATCAATCCAAAGCATTTTCTTTTTTTCCTAAATCGTCTTTGCCATTCCCCAGCAAGAAACAACCGGTTATGCCAGAGCGTAATGATTACAGGTTCATCTAAATCCTCAATTCCTCTCCTTGCATCAAGATCTGAATATTTAAACCTAATCGTTGATACCCACAAACGATATAACAATCCAAAAGGAAATAAGAGAAAACGGAACTTTAGCCCCAGAGAAAAAGGAGATTGCGGATTGCCCCGCTGAGGCTCGATCATCTAAACCTCAGAAGTCTAAGTTTAAGCCGAGCTCTGCCAAATGAGCAGGAGCCTCATTTTCATGGAAATAACGATAACTCAAACGAAGGGCTAAAATTTCACTAAAACGCCAAGCTAATCCAGTCGTTCCAGTCAAAAAAACATCGTGCTCTTTGCGTGAACCAAGATTCTTCCTATCTTCAATCAAAGAAAGATAATAGCCCACCCCAATTCCAAAATAAGCATCAAGCGAACGGGAAAGCTCAAATTCATACCCAAGATCCAAATACCCTGCAAAGGTCTCACTATCTCCGGTTAAATCGCTAAAAGGAGCTACTTTTAATTTTGAAGAATCATGGAAAGAATGCTTTTTGTAAGCTCCACCTATGCCTATTTTAAAGCCACTCACATTGAAACCACCTGCCAGAGTTGCAGATATTCCAGGATCGTAACGACGATAAGACAGGAATTCTTTATGAATTTTATGGGGAATAGCAACTCCAGGGCTTAAAACTAAATAATATCCCAATCCATTAGCTGTTTTTTTCCTTGGATCAAAACTGCTTACTACCTTTCCATCTTCAGTAAATTTCCCTGGAGAATCTACATTGAAAGCTAACTGATTACTAGATGGTTCTGGTGGTGGTGGGTCAATCACCGAGGCAATCGGACTAGCAGCCGGGTATTGGGGCAAAGTTTCTACCTTAGTTCCAATGACTGGCCGAACAGGCCCTGTAGTGGTATCGAAGGGCGATTGAAAATTTCCTTTGGATGAAAGACCGTAAAATATTTGATCAAATCGATCCTGTAAATTATGAAGTTTTTTGGAATAGTTATTCAATTCCGATTTCATGCCATGAATTCGCTTTTGTTGATAAAAACTTTTATCGTCAATGGCATCATAGTAATCTGAAATTGGCTTATTTCGGTAAATAGGCTGGGATTCTTGTTGAAAAGATGCCTGTCCACTCAGTGGAACAACTCCAGTCAAGACTAGTAGTAAGAGGATTTCTGCAAATCTAAAATTTTCTTGGGGCAAGATATTCATAATCAACACTGGAACTAATGGAAAAAGCAACCGCGGATAATGCAATACTAAAGAAAGATTAAATTTTTGCTAGGTTTTTCTTCTTTAATAAAATTCTGGTGAAATAAGAAAATAGCAGGTGAAATACAAAAAAATATAACACATTGACAATAATACCTCCGTTTAATGCAGTTCTAATCCCTTCCTCCTGTCGAACAGCTCGGCGATGACCGACTAAATTTCTGGATAAAATCTGATCAGAAGTTAAAACCAAACGGGCATCGTAAAATTCAGCGCTAACATTTTGATCCAAAAAAGATTGGGGGATTTCAGGTTCAACATTGTTAATAATATCCCAGTAATCTCGAGTGGGAGTACCCAAAATAGGACCTAATTGAATTTCTCTGTGAAAAGTGAATTGGATAATACATGCAGTAATAATTAGGAGTCCCTGAGAGACCAACCATGCCTTTATGCGAAATGTCATTTAAATTGAAACTATCAACTTTTAAAGTAGGAGCAAAACCAAATGATTAATTTCTTTAACTTTAAAATTCTTTGTTGCCAAAGAAGAATGTTTTTCAAAGAAGTTATGGCGGTAGATGAGGATTTTATTTATTTTATTATTGGCAGGTCTTTGTACATGCTTTGCTCGGGCAGAAACAGTGCATTCCGTGAGCAAGAACGAAACCTTAAGTGCAATCGCAAAAAAATACGGTGTTTCTACAGCCGCCCTTCAGGCATATAACGGAATTTCAAATCCAAACCTTCTCTTCATTGGTAAAAAATTAAAAATCCCAAGTGGTTCAACTCAGGAGATTCCTTATGTTGTAAAAAAAGGCGACAGCTTAGGCAGTATCGGGGCTCGTTTTGGGGTTAAAGTAACCGATTTATTAAGTCGTAATAATATTTCTAAACCTGACCTGATTAAGATTGGTCAAAAAATCATAATTCCTGTTCAAGGAGGCGTTAAACCGAAACCGTCTTTGCTCCCTTCCTCTTTAGTTAAATCTCTCTCAACTATCAGACCGAAATTTGGCAAATGGAAAAAAATTATCATTCATCACTCAGCGACCCCAGTGGATGATGCAATGAATATGCATCGAGTACACAAGGCCCGGGGTATGAAAAATGGATTGGCCTATCACTTCGTAATATCGAATGGCTCTCGCAAAGCGTCAGATGGAGAAGTCTTCATTGGAGGACGATGGAAAGGCCAGCTTGATGGGGGACATGTAAAAAAACAAAGTTGGAATAAAACTTGTATTGGAATCTGCCTGATTGGAAATTTCGAATTAAGGCCCCCGTCCTCCAGACAACTTACAGCACTCGAGGGATTATGCGAATATCTCATGAAGCGTTGTGGGATCAGTAAAAGTGAAGTAACCACTCATAAAATTCTTCACCCTGGTCACACTGCATGCCCCGGAAAATACCTGTCTCTTCCGTCCTTTATTAGGCGATTGAATCCTTAGGTTTCAGAAAATTCGGCTTATCCCGCACAAAGAGAACCTTCCCAAAACGGGACTCTGAGTTTCTCATGAATGCTTTTTCAAATTGATCCAATTCAAACATTGAATCAATCGGATGACGAATTTCAGTTAATGCAAGGGGTTGCAGAACATCTTCGATGGCTTTGCGAATATCGTTAACAGTCCGTCTTTTCTTCCATCGATCGAGCCAGAAACCCACAAAGCGAATATCATCAAAAATCAAACTGCGAGTGGGGAATCGAATAGCTTCACTATCCATTGCACCAAAAGTTATATGAACCGCTCCCGGACCTAAACATTTAGCAATCCGAAGAGCACTTCGCCCTCCAACTGAATTTAATCCGATTACGCATCCCTTCCCCTTCGTTAAAGATTTTACTTTTTTCACTGCGTCTTCTCCATCGATTAAAACTTCGCTCTGCGAAAAATCTGAAATTTTTTGCCGAACCTCTTCGGTTCGCACAAGACTGATGCATCGAATACCCATTTTGGAAGCAAATTGTATAACTGATAAGCCAACAGCGGAGTTACCAGCATTTTGAATAATGAAATCTCCGGGTTTCAAGTATTCAAAATCATTTAATAATCGCCAAGCAGTCATCGGGTTCAAAAGAGAAACGGCTAGTTGATCAAAGGGTACTAAAGCAGGGAGCAGAAAAAGTTCGTCAACTTTAGTCTTTATAAATTCCTGCCATGCACCCGCAGCATCAGGTAATGCGACAGGTCGGCCCAGTAATTTTTCGTCGCAGCCCTCACCAACGGCATAAATCGTACCTACCCCTTCCCTACCTGCAACAGAAGGAAGGTCTCGTAACTCACCATAACTTCCATTAATTAATCCAATATCAGATGGATGGAGTGCCGCTGCTTCCATTTGTATCATGACCTCTCCCTTTTCGCATGGTGAAAGGGAGAGAGTTTCTAGTTTAAGAACTGCCCTGGGTTCCCCATGTTCATGATAACGCAAAGCATTAAAAGAATCAGGAGTATTCATTTCTTCAGCCACCCCATCGCCCCCATCCACTCCTGTGCCCGAATCGGCCATGTAGAAACAAAATTTTCTGACTTCCTCATACCATAACCATGCCCGCCAAAAGGATAGAGATGAAGTTCGTTTCCTACAACACCAGCCTTTTCCAAAGCCAAATAAAGCAACGCACTTCCTTCTGCAGGAACATGATCGTCACCCGTATGAGCAAAAAAAGATGGTGGGCAATCAGAGCTAACCTGGATTTCAGGAAATAATTGATCCCTTTTCTTTCGATCAACCAAATAGGCAGAATAAATCAAAATTGCAAAGTCCGGTCGGCAGGAAAATTCATCAGCCTGGTCAACCCTTGCATAAGTCCTAACCTTAAATGAAGTGGAGGCCATAACCGCAAGGTTTCCACCGGCAGAAAATCCGAGAATACCAATTTTCTCCGGATTTATATTCCATTTCTTTGCGTCCTGTCTAATTAACCCCATGGCTCTTTGAGCATCCTGTAACGGAGCCTCATGCTTCTCACGGCCTTTTCTTCTTGGAACACGATATTTTAACAAAATCGCAGTCACGCCAAAAGAATTCAGCCATTCGCATACATCGAGCCCTTCGTGCTCGTAAGCTAAGATGTTATACCCTCCTCCCGGACAAACCATAACCGCCGTTCCATTAGCGAGCTTCGGATCGGCAGGAAACACCCTCAGACTAGGTTTGGAAACATTAGATATTCTCAAAACATCATTTTTATCCTTGGGAGGTTTTTTTTCTTCCGGACCGACTTCACCTTTATTTTCATTCGGAACATCCTGTGGCCAAATAAAAATATCTTCAGAAGGTTGAGCAAAAAGAACTGTGGTAGAAAAAAGCAATATTACTTTAAAACATAATTTCATGCCTCTTGTTCAGCGAAACTTTCTCAAGTATGCAAAACAAAAGAGAAAAAATTATTCATTTTTATTTTGCGAACATATGCACACTTTCATCATAAAGGTTAAATGATCAAATTTAATTTAATCTACCTCTTCGCATCGCTCATTCCAGTTGGACTTATTGCAAAAAAGAACACCTCCACATCTGAGCTTATCCAACCCTTAATTAATGTTCAAAGTAAGGGCGTTGGAAACAAACAGGCAATAGAGGCATGGCCTTTGGTCTCGCAATTACCACCATCTGCCATTCCCGAATTACTAAGTGCAATGAACCAAGCAAATAATTTGGGGGACAACTGGATTCGTGGAGCTATAAATAAAATTTGCGAAAAAAACCCTAAGGCAATTCCCCTAAAAAAAATAGTGGATTTCATTAAAGATGATTTAAATAAAGGTGAAGCACGCCACATGGCTTTTCAAATTATTCTTTCGCATCAGGCAAAGAAAGCCAACCAACTGATACCCTCTTTCATAGATGATCCAATTCCTGCACTAAGAAGAGAGGCCGTTGCCCAAATCCTCATAAATGCGAAAAAAACGGAAAATGAAGAAGACAAAATTAAGCTTTACCAAAAAGCATTAGTAAAGGGACGGGAGGTTGATCAAATTACTGAAGCCAGCCAAGCGTTGGAGGAAAATGGAGAAAAGGTTAACCTAACCCGCTTAATGGGCTTCTTGATTAACTGGCACACCATTGGACCATTTCAAAATAAAGACAGAAATGGATTTGCCACAGTTTATCCTCCTGAAACTCGAATAAACCACAAAGAAAAATACCAAGGGACAAGTGGCTCAACATCTTGGACTGCTTTTTCAACAGAAGATAAGCTAGGAATGCTTGATATTAATAAACAGTACGGAGAACTGAAGGAAGTTCTTGCCTATGCCGAAACAAAATTCATTTCAAAAAAAGAGCAGAATGTTCATTTTCGAATTGGCTCTAAAAATGCCTGGAAGTTGTGGGTAAATGAAAAATTACTTTTTGCACGGGACGAATATCATCGTGGCAGAACTAGAATTGACCAATTTATTATCGATGGAAAATTAAAAAAAGGAGAAAATCAAATTTTGCTCAAAGTTTGCCAAAATGAACAAACTCAATCCTGGACAAAGCAATGGGAATTTAATTTCCGGGTGACTGATCTTACAGGTGCTGCAATTCATCCTGATAAATTTAACTCAAAATAAATAAAAATGAAAAATTTATTTCTCCTCTACTTATTATCGAACCTTCCCATTTTTCTATATGCCGACTGGCTAAGCTTTCGGGGGACTTATGGTAATGGTTCGACTGAAACGCATTCGATTTCCCAGTTTAATCCACAAAGCAAATATTCATGGAAAACAAAATTACCCGGAAGAGGTCTATCAAGCCCGATACTGGTTAATGAGTCAGTCTTCATTACTGCTTCGAGCGGACCTAAGCAGGAGACCTTACATGTTCTTTGCATATCTGAGAAAAAAGGGGATTTACTTTGGGAAAGAAGATTTAAAGCAACTGGTCGAACAATTTGCCATGAGAAAACTTGTGTCGCCGCACCTACTATGGTCAGTGATGGAAAAGTAATCGTTGCACAATTTTCTTCAAATGACATTTTCTGCCTGGACCTAGATGGTGATCTTATCTGGTTGAGAGGGCTAACCCATGATTACCCGAATGCGGCAAATGGTCTAGGAATGTCCTCCTCGCCAGTTATTTCTAATGGTGTCCTTGTGGCACAGGTAGAAAATGATGCCGATTCTTTCACAATTGGCATCGACTTAAAAAATGGAGTAACTTTGTGGAAAAAAAACAGACCAAGAGGAGCAAATTGGACATCACCCACACTGCTGGGAAAAGGTGCACTTCAAAAAGTGTCTCTTCAATCTATGAAAGGAATTTCTGTCCTTGCACCCAAAACAGGTAACGAGATTTGGAAATACGAGGAAGGTGCTTCTACCATACCTTCTTCAACTCCGACAGGGCAAATACTCCTTGTTCCCTCTAATGGTTTGACCGCTCTTAAAGTTCGCCCTGACCAACGATCCCATACCCAACTTTGGAGAGATAATAAACTTGGACCAGGTACAGGCAGTCCATCTATTTCCAATGGTCGCTTTCTAGTAATAAACAAAGCAAATGT
>CBFHYW010000008.1:0-30964 GCA_965660135.1 Opitutales bacterium | reverse complement strand
TGTATTATTCAATCATAACGAGTCTTTTCAAGCTTTTTCTATAATATTAAATTAAAAAGTATTTATGGTTGATGATTTAAATGCGTGGTGCCGAGGGCGAGATTTGAACTCGCACATCCTTTCGGACACTAGAACCTGAATCTAGCGCGTCTACCAATTCCGCCACCCCGGCAAGAGAGGATTATTAAAAGGTTTATCGGCGAATTGTGCGAGAAAAAAGTAATTATTGTTAGGCTTTATTTAAAGGGTAAGGGAATGGGAATAATTCGTTTGCCATTTGGTTGAGAAGCAAGGTACGGGTCATTTTCAGCTGAATCTTCTGGTTCTAGCAGTTCTTTCGGGTCAAATATGTGGGATACTCGAAGAGGAATAGGGGTAAGAATGCGATTTAACGGCGGACTTTTTTTATTTCCGATGATGTGGGTTTCCATGGGATAGAATTTGTTTTTGAACCGTTCGATTAGATTGCTAATCATTCCCGCATTGTCGTTTTCTCGATTACTGAATAACATTACATCTGAAAAATGTGCACAAGCATCGATCCAATTCCGCAAATCATTGCTATCAGTTTTTAATAATTCAGAATTGATAAATGTTAAAATTCTTCCAATCTTTAAGTCTTCATTTTCTTGTGTTAAACTAAGCAATGCCTCGAATTGCTCTGCTAAATCAATTTCGTTTGATAAAAAAAGAAACCATTCCTCTATATCATCGTTTGAGATTTTTTCCCAAGTAAATTGTTTTTTTTCCCACCGCCAGTGCCCCCCATTTAGGTCATTTAGACCCAATTCCGCGGGCAATAGGAAATGTGAAGTAGTGTCATTTGGATCTACTGCTTGAGCCAGTGTTGCTCTCCGCTTGGATTCTGGAGTCCCCAGAATTAGAAATAATGTGCCTTTCACTGCCTCTTAAAACGAGAATGATCTACATTGTGCATGATGTCTCATGCGATGGTCGATCAGGACTAATGCGCTCATCGCTTCAACTATTGGAACTGCTCGCGGTAAAACACAGGGATCGTGCCTACCTCTTCCCATAAGTTCAGTTTCTTTTCCCTGTTCATCCACAGTTTCTTGAAGTTTTAAAACGGTTGCAGTTGGTTTAAAGGCGATACGAAAATAAAGTTCCTCGCCATTGCTAATTCCACCTTGAACACCACCCGATAGATTTGTCTTCGTTCTGACTTCATTATTTCGGCTTTCAAACAGGTCATTGTGTTCAGAACCCTTTAAAAAAGTTCCCGAGAAACCACTTCCTATCTCAAAACCTTTGGTTGCGGGTAAAGAGAGCATGGCTTTGCCAAGATCTGCTTCCAGTCTGTCGAAAACCGGGGATCCCCAACCAACTGGTAAACCGATTATGCGGCATTTGATCGATCCGCCAACTGAGTCGCCCGCTTTTTTTGCTTCTAGGATACAACTTTCCATTTTTGATGCAGTTTCTTGGTGTGGGCAACGAGTGGGAGAAGATTCAATTTGATCGCGGGTTGGAATATCCTGAAGTTCAGGGGATTTAATATTATAAATTCGTTCGACATAGGTGGAAATTTGAATTTTCTCGTAGGTGAGAATTTTCTGTGCGATCGCACCTGCTGCTACCCTAGCAATAGTTTCACGAGCAGATGAGCGACCCCCACCTTCGTGATTTCTGAACCCGTATTTAGTTTGATAAGTAAAGTCTGCATGCGAAGGTCGAAACTTTTCTTTCATTTCATCATATGCCTGAGGCCGAGCATCCTTGTTTCGAACGAGCATTGCAATTGGAGTGCCTAAGGTTTTACCTTCAAACACACCTGATAAAATTTCGACTTGGTCAGATTCATTTCTTGGAGTGGTTAACTTACTTTGCCCAGGTCTTCTTCGGTCAAGTGCGGGTTGAATATCATCGATGGATAGGGGTAGTTGTGGGGGGCAACCATCAATAACAACACCAATCCCACCCCCATGACTCTCCCCCCAGGAGGTGATTCGAAAAAGCGATCCAAAAGAATTTCCCATAGCATACTTTCAAATTTATCATCCCTGAAAAGGCAAAACTAAAAGTGTTTTGAACTAATAAACTTTGAACTTTCTATTATAATTTGAAGTTGCCAAATACAAAATGATTTCTAATCATTGTCGATTAGGTCGGGTCCCATGCGACAGCGATTGGATGAACTCCGTCAGGTCCGGAAGGAAGCAGCGGTAATCGCAATAACTGTGTGCTGTGGGGTGCCTGGCCTTTTTTGTGTCCAAAGCTTAGAAAAAAATAAGCATAACTGAAAATTTTTTACAAGTTTCGCTTGCGTGATTTGAATAACGGGGCAAGAAAGATTAGTTCATTTTATGTCAAAGAATGCATATCAAGTAATAGCAAGAAGATGGCGCCCAAAGCAGTTCTCTGAACTGGTCGGGCAGGATCATGTTGTACAAACTTTAGGTAACGCGATTAAGATGGATCGTATCGCCCATGCTTATCTTTTCGTAGGTCCCCGTGGCACGGGTAAGACGACATCTGCTCGATTATTTGCAAAGTCTCTGAATTGGGAAGATGGTCCATCTTTAGAGGTACCTGAAGATTCAGATATTGGAAGTGCAATAATGGCAGGGCGATGTTTAGATGTTATTGAGATTGATGGGGCGTCAAATAATTCCGTTGATCAGGTCAGAGATTTAAGGGACGAGTGCCAATATGCACCTGCACAGTGTAGGTATAAAATCTATGTTATTGATGAGGTGCACATGCTTAGTCAGCAAGCATTTAATGCCCTGTTGAAGACCTTGGAAGAACCGCCACCACATGTGAAATTTGTTTTTGCTACCACTGAATCGCATAAAGTTCTTCCAACCATTGTATCAAGATGCCAACGATTTGAATTTAGATCGATTCCTGCACCTTTGATTGTGCAAAAATTACAGGAAATTTGTGTCGCAGAATCAATTGAAGTTGAAAAGGAAGCAATTGAAGCGATTGCCCGAATGGCAATGGGAGGTATGCGAGATGCACAAAGCATTTTAGATCAAATGATTTCGTTTTGCGGGAAAACAATTTCTCAGGCTGATGTCCTTGAGGTCTATGGTTTGGCCTCCAACGAGAGAATCTCCAATCTCTCTCAGTTTATTATTCAAGCGGATTATAATTCTATCATTGAATGTTCAGATTCATTTTCGGTTGAAGGTTTAGATTTTTATCGTGCCCTCTTGGATTTGTCTGATACCTTTAGAGAATTACTGCTCAGTACACTTCGTGAAACAGATTCTCGCGAACTCTGCTCGCCTGAACAGTGCGTTCGTATCCTCGATGCATTACGCGAGGGGGAGGAATTGGTCCGAATGGGCTTATCTGAGAAAACAAATTTCGAAGTAACTCTTTTTCGGGCGGTTGAAGCGGGTAGAACGAGAGCTATTGATCATGTGATCCGTAAAATTTCTGGAATGATCCCCGAAGAGGCCAAAAAAAAAACTGAGTTGATCCAGCCAACTGTTTCTCCTGGAACGGAGAAGGTATCGGCATCAGTTGAACAGAGTAATGTAGGCGTTTCGCGAGAGTATGAGAGAGAAATCGAACCAACTGATGATGAATTACTTGTCCAGGAAGAAAGTTCCCTTCAGCAAGGAATAGAGCATAGTTTAGAGGACGCTGAAGCCTTATTGGATCAATCAAATCAAATCTCCAGTAGTATGCAAATGGAAGATGAAGCACCGAGGCAAATAGTGGATCGCGAAAAAATCGAGGAAAAAATTGCAGATCTACCCAATGGTATCAGAACTGTTTTAGAAGAGAAGTTTAAGGCAGACTTTGTATCGATTGAAAAGATAGACGAGACTAAATTGATTTAGCTTAGCAATAAGGGGTAGTTAATTTTTAGTATGATCAACTATCCACCCGAATTCATCCTCCCTGAGCCACCCTTTCTTTTTCCCGTCCTTACTTCGTGCTAAGTACCAAGTTTTCCCATTTGAACTTTGATGAGTCTTATTATTACCGTCCTTCGCTAAATTAATAATTAGACTTTCACCAGGAATAATGGTGGTGTTCGCTGAGCTTTGAGCCCCTGCAAAACGTCTAAGAGAAATAGATCTTGAATTGTTGTTTTCGATTGAGGGTAGGTGAGTAACTACTTCCTGGTTTAATTCAGCTTGTTGGTTCAGGGATAATACAGTTGGATAAAAGGTTAATATTCCTAAGGGGGTCCACATTAATACAAAGTAAAATAAAGGCTTTTTATTTGTTTTGAAAAACAGGAAATAAAGAAAGAAGAGTAATCCTCCCCAAAATATTACAGTTGAGATAATAATCCAAAAAGACATGAAATCTGGTGAAAGGTAGGTGTTCACAAAATTATTCGAACTTCTGGGTATTTTTGCCATTTCGTAGGCAAATTCAAGGTTTGCCGAAAGTTCTGAATTTTTCGGCTGTAGTAAAAGTGCTTTTCGAAAATGTAATATCGCATGACCGAATTGTTCTTTTTTAAAATAAAGATTTGCGAGATTTCCATGTAAATTTGTGGAGTGGGATAATTTCGATGCTTCCAAGTAAAGCCTGATTGCAAGGTCTAGATCTCCGGATGCTTCTGCTCGGACAGCGTCATAAAATAGTCGGTCTTCTTGCCCCCAAATTAATTGTTGTGCGAATATAAAAAGATAAAAATAAAGAAATATGATCTTGATTTTCATTTAATTTTTTTCAGTAGGTCGTTCATTTCTCTATAAAGAGTCTCTAATGATTGGGTATCCTTTTCTGTTTCAGCAAACTCCTGATTGTCACTGGCAAGGAGAATCTTTTGAATTCCTGAAATTACCCCTTCATCATTTGAGCCTTGTTGCAGGAGCGAAGTTAATTCATGGCTTGAAAGCGAAGAGGGATTGGCATGTTTGTAAAAAGTTCCAATTTCGAGTCGCAATCTTTCTCTTGTAGCTCGAAAGAAAAGAGTCGCATCTTTATATTGAATGCATTCCTTCATTTGCTTCTTAAGGTTAGCTTGTTTTTGACGAAAAATATCCCTCCCTGATTGTTTTCTTTTCCACCCATAAAAACTAAGCCCAAATACACAAAGAAGTGGGACTCCCTGAAGAAGCCAAAAAAGTTTTGAATCTAAAAGAGTAAGGTTTTTAATATCTTTAACCCACTCTCCAGGTTCGTTTTCTGTTTGGAATAGATCAGTTGTTGCCACTTCGTTGAATGATTCGTTTTGTTTGTTTTCAGAAGGAGTTGGATCTACCCAGGTTTCACCCGGGTCCACACGAAGGGGGTGTGGATTTGTAGCAGAGGTATTATATGTTTCTTGTACTGGGTCAAAATACGAAAAGTTAATAGCCGGAATAGTTAATAAACCCGGGGTAAGGGGGGTCAGAATATATTCAAAACTCTGTTTTCCGCTGTGCTTGGTAATTTCATTTCCTTCAAATGAAAAAGCTGGCGGCCCAATTTTGAAGTTATTGTCAGATTCAAGAAGCGGTGCGGGCATGGCAGAGAAATTACCTGTACCTTCGATTTCAAAAATTAATCGCACAGGATCCCCAAGGGACACACGATCAGCATCCGGAATCGAACGGGTTGTGAATGTACCGATGGCTCCCTGGAATGATTCTGGACGATCAATTGTCGGTAAGGGCTTGACTAGGATATTGAGCAATTCAGAACTCACGGTAAGCGATTGCTCTCTACCGAAACCAAAAAACGGGTCGTTGAAAAATGGGCTTGCGAAGGGGGAGTTCCCCTGGGATTTGACTCGAACTCGAATTGATGTATTGAATTTAATACTTTGTTGCCCCGGAATCGCGGCTGTTAAGCCAACAGGCCAAGTGAAAACGGTGTATTTTTTATTGAATTTAGTTCTATTTCTTTTTTCCTGAGGTTGTCCTAGTTCAGTTAGGGAAAATGCATCGCCTTCTTTTTGGGGGGCTCTTTCGATTCGGCTTACTGGCAAACTATCCCAAATGTAAAGGTTTACGCTTCCTGAAACAGTTTCGCCTTCGAATAAAAACTCTCTTGGTTTAACAAATTCTATAAAACTTGCCTGCTTAAGGTCCTGATTTTGTTTTTCCTGCCTATTTTTTTCAATTTTATCCTGTTGGTTTGGAGCTAGAACTTGTAATGTGCTTGGAGGTACATTCAGTGCTTTAGAGCCAACTTGAACAGTCCATGAAGGTATGGTGAGTTGACCCTGTTGCATGGGCTTAACCTGAAAGCTTAATTCTAGACGAACGGAAGGGACACCATTTATAAAACTTGCAGAGCGAAAAGTTTGAGGTGAATTTGAAATGGTTAGCCCAGGAATTTGTGGAATTGCTCCTTTGGGGTTCTCCTGACTACCAAATATAACAATTTTATACACGCTACTATTCGCAAGTGTGATTGACGGGGGTTGAAAACTTGATTCTACGCGGATGTTATTGTTTTGTGCAAAAATAGTCGGACAGAAAACGTTTGAAAGAAAGTAAAGAGCCAAGCTGGTTTTTGCATATCGTGCAAGGTAGTGAGTATTGAGATGCTGAATAACCATACCTCTAATAATCCCTTCCAGTGGTGAGGTTATCAATGGCTTGAACTTCTTGTTCCAGGGGTTCACTTTTTGATTCCATTTCCTGAAGTAATCTTTCGTATAAGGCATTTACCTCCTCAGGCATTGGAGGAGGCTCGTTTCCATCATTTTTTTCTTCCTGCGGTGGAGAAGGAGAGGGCTGATTTTGTTTGCTCGAGGAATTTTGGTCATCGTTACTGTTGTCCTGAATTCCAAAATTTAGATTTTCTGATATTGATTCAAAATCTACCCATGTAAGATACGCCTTGTTGGCTTCAATGGGAAATGTGACATTTGCATCCGGGTTTTGGGGTTGTACGCACACTGAATATTGGCCTGGAGGAACTGGGTGGACAAATGAACCGTCTTCCTTGGGCTCAAATGCAGTTTCATTTTGATCGAGTTGGAAATTACCATTTTGATCTAAAAATAGTTTGACCGCAGAAAAACCTGCATCAAGTTTATCTTTCTGTCCGTTTCCATTTTCATCTTTCCACACATTTCCCCGTAAAATGGGAGCATTACGGAATGGCATGCCAATAGTTATGTTGCCTGGAGAATTGAGTCTTAAATAATAGTTTTTAACGAAGTCTGGGTTTTCTGGAGGTGGTGGTGGGGGCAGCATAGGTAAAAGAAATTTACTTTTTGAGTCATTTGACTCTTTTAATTTTGTTCCTAAGCGTAGGTCGACTGGGTATTGATCAGAAATCCATTCAAAAGCAAAAACTCCCTGTTCATTGCTTTCGATAATGGGTTCAGAAGTTTTATTATGCTCTCCGTTTTCATCTTTGTCCCAAAATACAAAACCCTGCAGATCGGGTTCAGTTTTCTGCGGTTTCCCATCGCCATTTATATCCCGCCAAATCTTTCCTGAGATTTTGCAAATAAGAGCATTAATGCGTTCTTGGATTTGCAGGTTAAGAGAAGTCAGGTTTTGTTTTGCTTTTTCATTTCCGTTAATTTGGATAGAAGATTCATAATTTTGTCTTGCCGTTTCCCATGCAATTCTGGCTGCACCTACATTGCGCTGGTCCAAGGAGTTATTTGCTCGCAAATAAAATATGTTCCCCAGACCATTGAGAGCTTTAGCTTGAAGGTGCGGATCGTCAAGATTTGCATCAAGGGCATTCTCTAATGAATTCTCAGCTTCTTCTAAGAGATTCGCATCTAAATAAGCTAATCCTGCATTTAGGTGGAGGCGGGGGTCAACAAATTGTTCGGCTAAGGTGCTTGCATTGATCTCGGCACTGAAAAATTCCGCAGCCAAACCAGGTTCCCCTGAGGCCAGAGCTTCCTCCGCTCGCTTGACATTATCCTGCTTGATACAACCGGATAAAAACACAAGAAAAAATAAAATGTATATATTTGCGTTTCGAATAAGCTTTCTTTTGGTTTCTGGTGTAAGAATTTCTATGCAAAGTAGAAGAAAGCCAAGAGCAACTAAAACTTGGTAACGGTCAATAGGTAGTGCAGTGGAAAGTAGCTCCCGTTTCTTTTGCTGACCCATTGATTGAAGTAATCCAAGTACCTTGGATAACCCCTCTCCTGTTGGACCCAATGAAAAGTATTTACCATTAGTAGCTTCGGCAATTGCACGCAAGGAGTCTTGATCTAATTTAGTAATGACAGTTTTTCCTTGTGGGTCGCGAAGAAAGTTTCGAGGTGCTTGTCCAAGAGGGTCCATGGGGATGCGGGATCCTTCTTTTGCACCAATTCCAATCGTGTAAATCTTTACTCCTTCTTTAGCGGCTTCTTTAGCCTGTTTTAAACCTTTTCCTTCAAGATCTTCTCCATCGGAAAGTAAAATGAGAAAACGATCGGTATCATCTTCGGAGAAAGAATGGATTGCTTCTTCAATCGGGCGTGATAAGTCAGTGCCTGGTCTTTTGATAATACCGATTTCAAGGTCATTCAGTGTTTTGGTGAATGCTTGGTGGTCAAGCGTGAGAGGGCATTGCAAAAAAGCAGACCCTGAAAATGCAATTAAGCCCAATCGGTCTCCTGACACTTTATCTAAGAGGTTAGATATACTTAACTTCACCCGCTCCAATCGGTTAGGGCGAACATCTCGTGCAAGCATACTTTTTGAGACATCTAATGCGATTAATATATCAATTCCCGAAGGTTTGGATTTTCTGTTTTCTGTTCCCCATTGTGGACGGGCAAGCCCAAGTCCAAGAAACAGAAAAGATAAGATAATCAATCCAAACTTAATGTATTGTTGTTTGGAAGAAAATCTTGGGCTTAATTTGGGAAGTAAATCTAAGGAAGTGAGTAATTTGAGTTTTTTTTGCTTCCTCGATTGACTCCAACGGAATAGGAACCACATAGCAAGGAGTAAGCATGAACCAAAATATAAAACTTGTTGATCAGCAAACAGGTTCATGGGATGCGCAGAAAGGCAGTTTTAGCTAAAACGAACTCAAGAAGAAGTAGTATAATCGCTAATCCAAGGGGCCATTGAAAAAGTTCTTCAAAAAGAGTGTTAATATTTAACTCAACTTCAGTTTTTTCTAGTTGATCTATCTCATCATAAATGGAAATCAGTTCACTCCTGTTTGTGGCTTCGTAATAACCTGCTTTTGTCGTAGCAGAAATTTTTTGCAAAATTTCTTTATCAACGGGATAGTCTGCAACCTGAATGACAGGTTTTCCATTGGAATACCTCATGAGGTCTCTAGATCGCTGATCAAATAAGTAAGTTCTTGTTCTCGTGGCTGTGCCAACTGCAATGGTATAAATTTTTATATTATCATTTTGAGCACCCTCTGCATAAATCAAAGGACTGTGTGGCGGTTGCGGTTCGTCCTTCCCGTCTGTTAACAAAATAAGAATTTTGGACTTAGATTTGAGTGTGCGCAGGCGATTTATACCTTCTGCCAGAGCGGAACCAATATTCGTGCCCGTTTGGTGGGTTAAGCCTACTCGTAAGCGTTTAATATTTTTTTGTAAATGTTCCTTGTCCAAGGTGAGTGCACTTACAAGGTAGGGATTAACTGAAAAGGCTACGAGACCGATACGATCATATTTTCTTTTTGATACAAAGTCAGTGATTACATCTTTAACAACATCCAAGCGGGTTACTTCATTTTGTTGATTTTCACTCATGTCCAAAGCGAGCATGGATGCTGAAAGGTCAATTGCTAAAACAATATCTACGCCGCTCGATACAACAGAGCTTGTACTGCGGTCAAATTGGGGGCGAGATAAACTCAGAATAATACAAGTAATGCTACTGAATTTTAGTGTTTTTAAAATAGCTTTGGAATAGTCTGATGTTTTAGGATTACTTTTCTTTATTCTAGAAAGAGTGGGGAATAATAAGGTGGTACCCTCGGAATTACTTTTCTTTTTAAGCCAGTAAAATATCGGAAACAATAGGAACAATAGCAGCCAAAGTGGCTCGGCTAAACGAACTTTTTCCCATTCTTGTAAATATTCCATGCCTATTAGGAATCCTTCTTTGAGGAAAGGGTAATTTCATCCTCTAGCTTAGCGTGGGTATCTTTGACAAAATGGAGTGCCGTGTCCAAGAGTCGCATCATTTGTCCGTCTTCGGTGCTTTCTTTTGAATATTTGATGCGGTCACCCTGTTCAATAAATTCTTGAAGTATTTTATCATAACGGTTCTTGAAAAAAGTATTGGATGCGATTTCTCGCATGAATTCCTCCCCAGTCAATTCCATTGCTGGAACTCGAAATACGCGTTCAACATAAATCCTGAGAATTTCTGAAAGCCGAAATACAAATGGCTTTGCCTGTAGGGGAGGATTTTGAGACTGTAAGGATTGAATTCCCTCTAGTGCATCTTCGTATGGATCGGTAGGTTCGGGTTCCATTTGATTTATTTCAGTTTTTTTCTTTCGTTTAATGAAAAGAAAAACTAAGGAGGAAATGAGCAGGATTAAGCAAAATGAAATTAAAAAAGCCAAATTCTCTTCAAGTAATTGAGAAAAGCTTTTAAATATTGGAATAGGAAGGTCTTTTTCTCGATCTGAATCAAGTAGGTAGGCTTTACTGGCTATGAAATAAGAAATTTTCATTTCTAGCGCCCTCTACGGCTTCCTCGGATATGAAAAAATTCTTGCAGAGCTTTTACATAATCAGATTCAGTTGAAAATTGAAAATTATCAATTCCTCTTCTTCGGAGATTACGAATAAAGGATTCTTGGACCTCTTCGGCGTGTGATTTGAACTGTTTACGGAAATTTTCATTTGCTGTGTTGATTACAATAGTCTCGCCAGTTTCTGCATCCTCTAGGCAAACTCTTCCAACATTTGGGAATTCTTTTTCTTTTATATCATGAATTTGGCAACAAACTAAGTCGTGCTTTCGTCTTGTTGTTGATAGTTCCTTTAAAAATAAGTTTTCTATCGATTCTTCTTCAGATTGATATTCAGGAATGATGAAATCAGAAAGAAGGAATACCACCGACCTTCTTCGCATTACTCGATTCAGGAAGCGTAGACCTTCATTTAAGTCTGTACCAGATCCTTGATTTTGATGAAACAGAATTTCACGCAGAATTCGAAGAACATGCTTTTGCCCTTTGGCAGGGGGTAAATATTTTTCAATTTGATCAGAAAAAAGTATCAATCCCACTTTATCTCCGTTGCGATTTGCTGAAAATGCTAAAAGAGCACCAAGTTCTGCTAATCTTTCCCTTTTACTTCTCCCTTCCGAGCCCCAAATCCCGCTTCTACTAATATCAATTGCCAAAATAATTGTTAATTCCCGCTCTTCCCTATATTGCTTAACAAAAGGAAAACCCATTTTGGCTGTCACATTCCAATCAATGGAGCGAACTTCGTCTCCTGGTTGATATTCTCTGACTTCTTCGAAATCTATCCCTTGACCCTTGAATGCACTATGGTATGACCCCGCCAATGCTTCTGAGACGAGTCGATTGGAACGAATTTCAATTTGTCTTACCTTGCGGAGTATCTCTCGAGTAAACTCCTGATCAGGTTCATCCATGATTTTAAACTAAATTAAAAGTAAAATGAATTTTTGAGAAGACGATCAGGGCACAGGTACAGTTTCAAAAATCTTTTTGATAATATCATCGCTCGAAACATTTTCAGCTTCAGCTTCGTAACTAATTATAACTCTATGCCTTAAAACATCTAGTCCAATGTCCTTAATGTCCTGAGGGGTAACAAAACTACGACCATGCATAAAGGCTGCAGCTTTGGACGCTAACGCCAAGCTAATGGTTGCTCGAGGAGAAGCTCCAAATCTGATAAACGCACTAAGCTCTGAAGCGCCATATTTTTCTGGATTTCGAGTAGCAAGAACGACATCAACCAAATAGCCTTTCAGTTTTTCATCCAAATAAATGCTATCGATCAGCTTTCTTGATTTGAAAATCGTTTCGGCATCTACTACTGGGCTGGCTTCGTGTTGGACTGAAACATTTGCATTAGAATCTAAAATTTTGAGCTCTTCCTCTCGGTCTGGATAGTCAACTAAGAGCTTGAGCATGAACCGGTCCATTTGTGCTTCAGGCAGAGGGTAGGTACCTTCTTGGTCAATTGGATTCTCAGTAGCTAGCACGAGAAAGGGTTGCGGTAGCATAAAAGTTTCGTCTCCGATAGTCACTTGCCTTTCTTGCATCCCTTCAAGAAGAGCACTCTGGACTTTCGCTGGTGCTCGATTAATTTCATCTGCTAGTAGTAAATTTGTGAAAATAGGGCCTTTTTTGGTGGTGAATTCACCTTTGTTTGGGCTGTAAATAAGTGTTCCAACCACATCAGCAGGTAGTAAGTCGGGGGTAAATTGAATTCTTTTGAATTCAGCTTTCATACATTGTGCAAGGGTCTTTACTGCCAGTGTTTTTGCTAAACCTGGGACACCTTCAAGAAGGACATGTCCATTGGCAAGGAGTCCAATAATTAAGCGGTCGACAAGATATTTTTGTCCGACAATTACTTTGCCGATTTCACGTCTTAATAATTCGACCCATGAGGCCTCGTTTCTTATGCGTTCTTGATCCTCGGGAGCAGGGGCGTTTTGGTTATGTTCCGTTTGAGTTGTAGTCATGTTTGAAAATTGTTTAAAGAGTGTAGCGTAAGCAAATGAGCTATTTGTCCAAGGCAATTTTTAATTAATTAGTAGGTTGAGAATTTTTCAGCTTGCACTTAAGGCCAAACAAAAAACATTTTAACTGACTAATTTAACTTAACAATCAATATTATTACCTATGTTTAAACTAAGTAAGGAATCGAAAATTACATTTTGTAGTTTGTTAATAATCCCTTTTCTTTGGGTTGCTGTTAATCACTTTGGGTTAATTGATAGTTGGAAAACAAAGACGGTGGATTTGCGTTTAAGTTCAAATTTGCCGGGTGCGCGTGGTGAGATTTTGCATACTTCTAAATCCGCAGGGGAGGCAACTTTTAAACTTGAAGACAATAAGAGTATTCCCCAAATACCTAAAGTCGTTTATGTGAATTTTGATGCAGCTACATTAGCTTTAGATGATGTAGGAGAGAGACCGTGGGATCGTGCTTTTTTTAGAGATATATCCATGGCACTCATGGATAAGGGAGGTGCTCGAGTTCTCGCTTTTGACTTCGGTTTTACCCCCAAGAGCGTATCCAAGATGGTTCCTAAGGAAAATTCTTATCGCAGTGATTCTGCAATGGGGGAACTGGTTAGTGCTTACCCCAACCAAGTAGTGCTTGGTTGCCTCTATTCAGGCGTTCCAACTCCATTTGTAAAAGCATCTGGGGCCAGTGCTTTCCCGCCTTTTTTTAAGGATGGGTATTCGATTGAAGGGGCAGAATTAAGCGGAAAATATAATTATCCTGAATCTCCCACTTATCCTCTCCAAAATTATCGCGACGGGAATTACTTGGGTAGGTTGGGTTCATTCACAGTGCCACCATTTCGAGCAGTCGATAATGTGCCTCGTTGGGTACCCTTGTGGTTCCCGGGCGGGGGGAAAGCCCATGCCTATAATTTGCTTGGAGGAAAGCAAAGTAATTTACCATTTGAGCTGTCGCGTGATAACCAAGTCGAATTAGATGAGCTCAGGGAGCAACAGGTGGAAGTTGAAGCGAAAAAGTCTATCGTATTACAGAAGGTTACTTCTTTAGGCTTGTTAATTAATGGATATAAGGAAGAACGCGAAACTGCGATGTCCGTTTACGATGAGCTGTCTAGGGAACTATCCGTTTTTAAAGCATTAGAGGAAACAATCCGTAATTTTAAAAACACTTTAAAAGCGAACCCAGCGCTAAGTGCGGTGATTCAACCACAAATAGATAGTCGAACTGCCGAGCGGAATTCTTTAATTTCAAAACTGTTATTAAGTGTAGATTCGAATTCTTCGGATTCCCGAGATAGTGAAAGTTTAGAAAAAAGCATCAACGAATTGAACGAAACCTTGACTAATTTAAAGTCTACTTTGAAGGCAAATCCAGCAATTGCTAGCATTATCGAACCACAGGTAACCTTAAAGGAAAAAGAACTTAATATTTTAAGCAAAAAATTATCAAGTCATAAGCAAGATTCTGAAGTTGTTTTGTCAAAGGACCAAGAAGCTAAATTGTTCAAGGAATTACAGAAGAATGTTAATATTAAAAAAAGAGTTCTTGATGAAATTAATAAGAATCTAGCTATTAAAACAAAAGAGATGGATGTTCTTCGAGCCGAATTATCTGAGTCGGGAAACCAAGAGTCCATAATAGGAATGAGGCTTAATCAGCTTGAGGGGAAAGTTGAAACTCAGTTAGTTGAGAGGAATAATACACTTCGTTTAGTTTACAAAGGATCCGAGAATCAAGATGGTTCTATGCGCCTTGTGGATTCCTTACCTAACCAAGTCCCGCTATTTAGAGATCGGAATATTTACACCTTAGGTGTTGAATCACTTTTAGCATACTATGGATTAGATTCTGAAAATGTTATCATCGATAAAGTTAAAAACAGATTTAAAATAATAGACCGAAATAATAATCTGTTAGTAAATGCTCCGTTGACCGAAAAGCAATTCTTGGAAGTTAATTGGTTTTCTAGTTGGTCCGAAAAGTTACCCGAAAAAACGCTTGTTATGAGAGCTAAGCGTGCATATGGAGATGAAAATTTACCCGCTTATTTGGCCTTGGTTCCAAGTATTTTAGAAACCCTTTTAAAAAGAGTGGATGGATTTGAAATTCCTTCCAACCCGAATGAATATCCCGCTGCGATGAAGGACTTGGGTATAGATGATCAGGAAATTTTAATTGCAGAGAAATTATTGTCCTCAACATTATCAGACGACGAAGTTCCATCTTTTGATGAACTAATGAAATTAATTGATGCAATTGCTTATTATTTCATACCCCCCACTTTAGAATTTAAATACAATCCGATGTGTGGAATGCGAGATGTACTACAAAATAGCCAATTTAAAGACCAAGTTGAGGCAACAATCATTTCAATTGAAGAAAAAATTCAAACTTTAGCAGGAGCAAACTTTTTAGGGAAAATCAATAATGCATTAGAACAGAGTCCTAATGATGAGAATTTGATCGCTCAGAAGTTAAAAATCGAAAATGCCATTATTGCCAATAAAGATGTATTGATTTCTCAACAAAATGAACTTGCTCGAATCCATGATTTCTTTGCTCGTTTTCAAGATGCCATTGTACTTATTGGCCCAGAAGAAAAAACTTTTCAGGATTTGGCCCCTACTCCCTTTGACGCAGATTCTGTTCCCAAGGTGGGAGTTCACGGTAACTTAATTAAAACATTAACTTCAGGACTGTTCATTAAAAGATTACCCATTCAGGTAGAACATGCAGCGACTTTAGGTATTGGGATTATTATGGCATTGTTAGCTGTATACCAAGGCAGTCGCTCGAGTTGGGTGCAGGCTGGTGGAATTATCCTACTGCTTGGCTATGTTTATTTTGGTTTTATAACGTTTTCAAATACTCATGTTGTTTGGCCCATAACTGCACCTGCTTGTGCCGGTATTAGTACTTCCTTTATTGGCTTGGCTGCCATGGTTGTGATTGAGCAAAAAGCAAAAGGTCGATTGAAGGGAATGTTTGGGAGTTATGTATCCTCAGAGTTAGTTGAGCAAATGGTTGAATCAGGCGAAGAGCCTTCTCTTGGAGGTCAGGAAACGGGTATTACCGCTTTCTTTAGCGATGTGCAGGCCTTTTCAAGCTTTTCCGAGCTTCTTAGTCCAACGGGTTTAGTTGATTTAATGAACGAGTACTTAACCGCAATGACAAATATCTTGCAGGAGGAGAGGGGAACTCTGGATAAATATATAGGTGATGCAATTGTTGCGATGTATGGTGCTCCCATTCCAATGGATGATCACGCTTATCAATCTGTGAGAACAGCCATTTTGATGCAAAAACGCCAAATTGAATTACGGGATAAATGGGCAATGGAAGAAGATAAATGGGGTAAATGTCATGGCTTAGTCTCAAAGATGCAAACTCGAATAGGCTGTAATACTGGGACCGCAACGGTTGGGAATATGGGTGCACTTGATCGTTTTAATTATACAATGATGGGAGATATGGTAAATTTAGCTGCTCGATGTGAAAGTGGTGCGAAAGCTTATGGTGCCTACATTATGATAACTGAAGAGACCAAACTGGCCTCTCAGAAAACGCGGGATGACATTGCCTTCCGTTATTTAGACAAGATTGTCGTGAAGGGAAGGAAGGAGGCAGTTTCAATGTTTGAACCTACTGGTTTTATGTCTGAATTATCTCTAGAAACCCAAGATTGTTTAGATTGTTTTAGGCAAGGGATTGATAACTACCTCTTGCAAGATTGGGATGGAGCTTTGCGCATGTTTGAAAAATCCAAGGACCTCGAGCCTAATAAGCCAGGAATAACACCAGGCGTTGTTGACAACCCTTCCATGATTCTAATAAATCGTTGTCAAACTATGAAGGAAAACCCTCCAGGCGAGGACTGGGATGGCGTTTATGTCATGACCTCAAAGTAACATTTAGCTCTTATTTCCATTTTATATTACAACCTAAACTTGGGATTTGATTTCTAGGTGGTTTTTTTCCTTCAAGCATTAAATTTACCGCATTTGTAATGTCTACCCCGGTTACGTTAATGTCATTACTCGGTCTTGAACTGTCGTACTGTCCACGGTAGAAAAGTGTTTTATCTTCTTTAAAAAGAAAAAAGTCGGGAGTACAGGCCGCTTTGTAAGATTTTGCAATTTCTTGAGTTGAGTCATAAAGGTAGGGAAAGCCAAACTTCAATCTTTTGGATAAAATAGCCATTTCATCAGGGCTGTCAGCTGGGTATTGTAGTGAATCATTAGATGAAATAGCATACACTTTAATATCCAATTTCATCCAATTGTTAAAAAGGGATGTAAAATGGGTACTTAAATGAATTACAAAAGGGCAGTGGTTGCAGATAAAAGCTACCAGGAACCCTTTGCCTTCTATTTTATGGGAAAAGTTAACTTCCTCACCCGTGCTTACATCTTGAAGATTGAATGCGGGGGCTGCCGTACCCAAAGGAATCATTTTAGAGTTTGTTGCTACCATAACTTCTTGGTTTTAAATTAATTAATCCGTGAATTCTTTTGTTTTTGTTTATTAAAATAGGATTGTAAAATATCTTTTGCCACAGGAGTCGCAGTTAAGCCCCCTTGAATGTGGTCCTGAGGGATTATTCCTTCAATTAGAACGGCAATTGCAACTTCTGGATTTTTAATAGGAGCAAATCCAATAAACCAAGCAAGGGATAATTTCATATTATGGTTACGCCACTGTGCGGTTCCCGTTTTACCAGCAATTGCCACGCCTGGTATCCTACACCTCTTAGCCGTGCCCTTTGTTGTCGCAAGATGCATCCCATCAACAATAGCTGCTAGGTCTTGTTCGGATAATCCAATTGGTTCTGCATGACGCTTGGATTTATTAGATCGAATTAAGGTGGGTTGAAAAGTTTTATGTTTATTTGCTAGAGCGGCGGCAAAGCATGCCATTTGAAGGGGACTTTGCCTCAGACCGCCTTGCCCTATGGCGACATTAAAAGTATCTTCTAAAGCCCACTTTTCACCAATACTTTTCTTCTTCCAATCCGGGTCAGGAACATTAGGTGAGTTACGTAAACTGGGCAGTTCAATCGTAGGAGTTTCGTCCATTCCAAACGATTTAGCTTCCTGGATTAAACGTGCTTCACCTAATCTTTCAGCTAGTTGATAAAAGTATACATTGCAGCTCTGTGCTTCTGCATTTTTTAAATTCATTTCTCCGTGCCTACCCGGATAACAGTGGCAAATCATTCCCTTGTAAATACCGTCACAAATAAATAGTTCACTTGGTGTGACAACTTTTGCCCTAAGAGCGGCAACCGCAGTAACTAATTTGAAGGGTGAGGCAGGGCAATAGCCGGGGTGCCATGCTCTGGGTAACCAAGCTTCCATTCTCTCTATTTTGTCATAAGAATCTTGAGAAATTCGTGGAGATAGGTTTTGTAAGTCGTAATTAGGCTTACTAGCTAATGCTAAAATTTCTCCACTTTTAACATCTAACAAAACAGCAGCTCCTGGTGGTGGCGGTGGTGGTGCTAGTATGTATGAATTATTGGAAGGATTAGATCTTTCTAGAACACCTTTAGAATAAAGTAATCGTAAAAGTTTTTCAGCATCTTTTTGAGTGCCCTTAAATCCAGCTACGGTTGATGCTTCCTCGCCGCTAAGGGGAAAAGGGGCATCCTTGAATGCAGATAGAAGTAATTCTTGGCTTAATTCATTTTCGTTTGTGGAGATTAGAACTTGCCGGGTTCTATTGGTAATAGTTTTCTTCCAGTTTGAATCTGGGAGAATTCGATGTGCAGCTACTCTTTTGGACATCGCACTAAGTGATAATTCTGCTACTTTTTGTATGTCAATATCGATTGTTAACTCAATAGATTTACCTTTTTGAGATGCTTTTTTTTCAATCCGGTCAAATCTTAAACCCATAGGGTTAATTCTCCAAATATCACCACCATCAATTCCTCGTAAGTGCGCGTCGAAAAATTTTTCAATACCTGCCTTACCTTTTTTACCTTTGATTTCAAATGTCGCGAGGTCATTGCCAAAAAGCCCCTTTGTGTCAGCCTCATATCCACTCCCAACATAACCGAGAACATGCGACGCTAACTCTTTCTCGGGGTAATGACGAACTGATTTTGCTTGAATTTGAACGGCAGAATCTGGTGGTAAACCTTCTATCAGTCTAGCATATTCAATAGGTGATAGGTTTCGAACTAACTCCATTGGGAGAACGAGTCTTTTGTTCCAGTGGAGTTTTAACTTATTTAAAGATAGATGATCGTTTCTTCCTGTGATTTTATTGATTTTGTTTAAGTATGTATTAACCACTGAAAACCTAGCTTCCCAACTCAGAGAATAATTATTGGTAATGAATTTCGGTTTTTTAATTTCAGTGTCAGTAAATGAAAATAACTCTGATATAAACGATTCTTGTTGATCGGAATTTACTAAAACATGATGGGGGTATGGGAGTAATACTCCTTTCGGGTGAAGATAATAAATTGTATTAAAAAGTCCAGAAACATTTACATTAATTTGATCACTAATATTTAAAAATTGAATAGTTGTTTTTTCATAAATATCATCGATTGAAAATTCGCATAACCAATCACCCTGATCATTTTGTTCGACGGCTAATCTTTGATTAGGAAGATGAACTTTTACCCTATTTTTACTGTTAAATTTTATCTTTCCACTTAAGGCAATTGGTCTTAGTTTTATGTGTTCATTATTTTTACATAACTGAAGTAACTTAACTAAAGTTAAGTTAGGCACATCTTTTAAATATCTTCGAGTTTCAAAAGCATTTTTTTTAAGTTTAATTTTTTCTTTCCAGATTTCATCTTTTAATGCATCAAGATGTATTATAGCTTGGAATTGAGCAGTGTTACCCACAAGAATGCGTCCTTCTCGGTCAGTTATGTCGCCCCTTGCTCCGGGTCTAAGGATTCTTCTTTGGCCTTGTATTCTTTCTTTGGTTGCAAAATTATCGGATTCTACAAATTGAAGATTAGCAAGAAATAGAACCAATGTCAGAAACAATATGCCATAAAAAAATCTAAAAATATGAAATCTTCGATTTTCTGAATGGTGCTTTTCGAGCATTTTCATAGCGTTTTTTCGCTAACGAAATCTCCGTTTTTTTTAGTGAATACGAAAATGTTAGTTAGATCATATATCCAAAAACTAAGAGGTATCATAATTAAAGATGATAAAATTAAATCAATGCAAAACCTTGAGGAAGACCAGCTCATTTCTAGACTCTTATCTAATATTAGCCAAGCGAACCAAATTGTATGAAAGATTATATTTACTAATAATTGAAAAATTACTGGTCTCCATGGTTTATTAGTGACAGTAGTTTCTAACCATTTTCTACCTGTAATAAGAAAAAATGGTAAAAGTATTCCATGGAATCCAAAAGGAGTTTCAATAATTTGGTCGAGTACAAATCCTCCTATTCCTACAATTAGTATACCTTTGGTTAAATCTAGAAATTTACAGGCGGTAAAGAAAAATATTCCTGGTAAATAAAGGAAAATCCCCCAAATTGCTAATTCGGAGTTAATTAAAGTTAAAATTGTTATTGTAGTAATATTTATGATTAAAATATAAATAGCATTAACATTCTGTTTCTTCATTAATTATAGTGGACTTTAATATTATTGAGGTTTTAATATCGTTACTTCTTGAATCTCGTTTATTCTCCGATCAAGGATTACTTTGCCAGACTGGAATAAGCCGTCTTGTCCGCCTTCTAATTTAAATACGGTACCAATGGGTACACCATTTGGATAATTTCCTCCAAGTGATGAACTTACGAGTTTTAAAGGTTTGCTTTCTGTAGGTTTTAAGTCGTGCGGCACATCAAATACTATACCGTTTGGTTGACCACAGACATCAACGCCATTTCCTTGAAAAGTAACTGGTCTTTTATCCCCAAGAAAATGAGCAACAATTCTGAAACTTGGATTGGTGATTAATTCTATATTTGATGAACTTGATTCGACAGAAACTATTCTTCCTACAATACCACCATTGAAAATTACACCATTACCTACAATTAATTGGTCTTCCTTACCTTTTCTAATGGTCAACTCTTGTCTCCATGAACTCATTTTTCTAATTGAAACCCTTGCGAGAATAGACTCAAATTGTTGACTTTGGTTCAGATTTAATTCTTTTGATAATATATTAATAGTTGATTTAATTTCTTTTAGACGCTTAATTTCCTCAATTTTTTCAACCATAGTGAAATTTTGAATTTCTAAATCAGCAGTTAATCTAGTAAATTCTTTTCCCTTAGAAATAAGAACCTGTTTCGAGTCAGATAAATGCCCCCAGTAATTTGAAAGGTCATCAACCCTTGAACTTATTTCCCATATAGGTGCATGGAACTCAGTGAAAGCTGACTTAGTTAATATTTTATAACTAGATGGGATTGCCCACCAACCAATAGCAAATAAACCTAAGAATACAAGTGGTTTAGCTTGTCGGATATCTCTCTTCTTACCCAAATCTAGATTTACTGCGTAACTAGTCTATCAACTTGATCTCTGGTAAGTGAATCAAGCAGGTTGAGGAATTTACCTGTACCATTTGCCACGCAACAAAGTGGGTCTTCTGCTTGAATCACAGTTAAGCCTGTGGCGTCACTTATAACTTGATCCAATCCCCGAATTAATGCTCCTCCACCCGCGAGAACAATCCCTCTGTCAATTAAATCAGCTGAATGTTCAGGCTGGCAACGATCAAGGGCATTTCTAACAAGGTCCACTATTTGAGTCACAACCTCTTTTAAAGCTTCTTCTCGAATTTCTTGAGAAGTGATATGCTTTGTAACAGGTAAGCCTGCAGTTGCATCTCTACCTCTAACATCCATACTGATTTCTCCATTAACAATAGGAGCAGCTGATCCAACATTAAATTTAATTTCCTCGGCTGTTCTTTCTCCTATTAATAGACCATAGGCTTTCTTCATATAAGCAACAATTGCTTCATCCAATTCATCTCCACCAACCCTGATACTTCGTTGAAATGAGACGCCTGAAATTGATATAATTGCTACTTCAGTCGTTCCACCCCCAATATCAACTATCATATTGGCGTATTCTTCATGTATTGGCAAACCCGCACCGATTGATGCAGCCATGGGCTCGCCCAGTAAAAGAACTTCTCTTGCTCCGGCACGAATGGCTGAATCTTTAACAGCTCGCTTCTCAACTGCTGTGATTCCTGATGGCACTGCTATAACAACGCGAGGAGGCACAAGTTTTCGCTTATCTACTTTCTCAATGAAATACCGAAGCATTGCTTCAGAAATTTCAAAATCCGCTATTACTCCGTCTTTCATTGGTCGGAGTGCCTCGATTGTTCCTGGAGTTCGGCCGAGCATTCTCTTGGCCTCTGCACCAACTGCACAAACCTTTTTACTAGTTTTGTATCTTGCAACTACGCTTGGCTCGCGAAGTACAATACCCCGATCTTTAACGAATACCAAGGTGTTTGCCGTCCCAAGATCAATTCCAATATCATTGGAGAAAAAACCGAATAAATTACTGATCATGAAATAATGTTTGTTATCTTAGTTGTCTTTCTTTTCCATCAACTGTCAAAGGAAATTGATATTGAATTCCAATTTTCTAATGAAAATCATGTTTTTAAATAAGATATGTTGATATTTTCAAATTACCGCTCTGTCTTTTTTTGGGCAATATAAATTAATACAAATCCTGAGATTGCTAAAAAAATAGAATAGAATTGCCCTCTTGACATTCCATAAATTAGAGGGGCGTCGGGCTCTCTGAAGATTTCATTTACAATTCTAGCAATTGAATAAATTACTAAAAACTCACCTGCAAGTTGACCTGGGTATTTTTGGGTTATATTACTTCGCCAAAACCGCCATTGAATATACACAAAAGGAAGTAAACCCTCTAGACACGCAGCATAAATTTGTGATGGGTGTCTTGCGATACCAAGTGCGAAATCGGGTGCATTTGGAAATCGAACACCCCACGGTAAAAGTGTAGTTTTTCCCCAAAGTTCACCATTAATAAAATTTGCTAATCTTCCAAAGAACAATCCAGGAGGAACAATACTGACTATTAAATCTCCTATTGGTAAAGGAGATTGTTTGGATTGCTTGGCGTACCAAAGGGTTGCAATACATACCCCGATAAATCCTCCATGGCTAGCCATTCCTCCTTCCCAAACTCTAAATAAGATAAGTGGGTCATCGATGAATTTTGCCCCCTGATAAAGTAATGCATATCCGACTCTCCCTCCAATTAGAACTCCAAGAATTTGGAATGTCATTAAGTTCATAACTTGTTCTGGGTCATATGGACTTTTCCCTTTTTTCCAAGCAATGCGAAGCAGTAATGCCGCTCCAATAAAGCCCAGTAAGTAGGCAATTCCATACCACCTGATTCCTCCCGGTCCCCAATCGTTATATGGCGGAGGAAATTGCCAAAGAAAAGGGCTTAAATCATGAATCCAATGTTCAGAAGGTATCATTTTAATAGTTGAATTAACTAGGTGGCATTGCGTTTTCTTCAGAAATGCGAACAGCATGTTTTCTTTTAGCTAATTCTCTCATGTCTACAGCTAAATCATCGTGTTCAAATATCTCTTGCCCAATGATACTTTCAATTATGTCCTCCATCGCGAGAACCCCAACGACGGAGCCAAACTCGTCAACAACAATACTTAATTGGCAGTGTTCTGAAAGTAAAAGCCTCAACGCTTTATCTGCAGTCGTGTTTTCAGGTACGAAAACAGCGTCTTTGGCTAATTCATGTAGTTTTCTATTTTCTTTTTTTTCTACAACCGCATTGTATAAATCCCTTCGCCTAATTATTCCAGAGATAGTATCAATTGTATCTTTGAAGATGGGGAGTCGGGCAAAGGGGACATTCGGGTACAATTTGAATACTTCTTTAACTGTATGATTCTCATCAAGTGATGTTACAACAGTTCTAGGCGTCATGATGTCCCTGACTTCAATGTTGTCTAGCCTTAAGGCATTTGCGACCAAATCGCTTTCTTCATTAGTGAGAGTTCCGTCTTTTGCTCCTTTTTTTGCAAGAAGAATAATTTCTTCTTCATCGCTTCCATTTTCTTTCTCCTTAGTTGGTACGACTGCTTTGACTGTGGCCTTACAAATTTTAGAAAATGGTGTCATAACAATTCTTACGAAATAGAGCGGGTATATGAATCTCCCGATAATTTCTGGTCTGTATGACATTGCTAAATTTTTCGGTAGAATTTCGGCAAAAAAAAGTATTCCGACTGTCAACCCACATGCGAAAAAAAATAATCTGTCTGATCCTCCTCCTAAAGCATTTTCGGCAAGTCCTCCAACAAGAGTAGCACCGAGAGTATTTGCAATTGTATTTAAACTTAATATCGCGGAACTAGTCTCCTCAATTTCATTATGAAATCTCTCTAGAAGTTTACCTTTTGAAGGTGAATTGATTTTTAATCCTTCAATTTCAGCACTAGTTACGCTCAAAATCAATGCTTCGAGCGTTGAGCAAAGAGCTGATATCCCAATCGTGAGCGAAATTGCAAGTACTAGTTCGTAAATCACCCTTTAAAATTTAAGTCTGTAGATTTGATTATTTATCTGCTTTGCGTTGTTCTTTAGTTAAGATATGAAATCAGAGTAGACTATTTTAAATAAGAACTTCGATTATAGAGCAAGTTAACATTTTATAACTAACATGACAAAAATTAACAATTTATATTTACATGAATTTCATCTTAAAAACTCTGCTAAATTAACTGAATTTGCTGGGTGGAAAATGCCTGTGTCATATGGAAGTGCAGTTGAAGAGCATTTGCATACTAGGAATAATGCTACACTTTTTGATGTCAGTCATATGGGAGAGATAAAAGTTTATGGTATTGGTGCAACCGATTTTCTTGACTATGTCTTAACTAATTCTGTGCGTGATGTGGCTACAGGTAAGGCAATTTATTCCCCATTTTGCTATGCTGATGGCGGAACTGTAGATGATCTTATCGTTTATAAGAAAAGTAATACTGATTATTTACTTTGCGTAAATGCTTCTAATATAAAGAAGGATTTTGATCACTTTAGCATTTATGCGAATAGGTTCGATTGTAAATTAGAGAATCTTTCTTCGCTTTACGGCCAATTAGCAATACAGGGTCCATCAAGTCAGAAGATTTTGTCAAATGTAATACAGCAAGATCTTTCGAACCTTAAAAAAATGTCATTCGTTGAAGGGGATTTTGAATTTGGGACGGCTCTTATTTCCCGGACCGGTTACACCGGAGAGGATGGCTTTGAAGTATATTGTACACAGGAAAATTTAGAGTTATGGGCACATGCTTTCAATAAATTTAAACTTGATGGAGAGATCAGGTGGGGAGGTTTAGCAGCTAGAGATAGCTTAAGGTTGGAGGCAGGTTTCCCTCTTTACGGTCATGAAATTTCAGAAAGCATTAGCCCAGTTCAAGCTGGATTGTCATGGGCAATTAAATGGAATAAAGGGGATTTCATCGGCCGTGATTGCTTAGCTCTTGAAAAAGAGAGCGGAGGTCCCGGGCGAGTTCTATTTTATGATGTTATAGACAGGAGAATTCCTCGTGAAGGAGCAAAAATATTTTTGAATGGAAATATTTGTGGGAAAGTTTTGTCGGGAGGTTTTTCTCCGCTCTTAAAAAAGCCTATTGGGAGTGCTTGGATACCCTCAGAAAAAGTAAAAAATATCAGCGATTCAAGTTGGACCGCTGAAGTCCGTTCCTCTCGCGTGCCCATTACTTTCGGGCAACCTGTTTTGAGTAAAAAGAATCAGGCTTCTTCTTGAAAGCCTTTAATTATAACATCAACTCCCTCAAAGTTAGTAAAACTGAGATTCTCTATTAATGTTTTTTCGATATTTTTTTGTAGAGTCGATCTAATTTCTTTTATGTTGCAGTTCTGTTGTACACGAATCCTTATATTTAGCCTAATAGCACTTCTTTTTCTTTGAATCGTTGTTGAGGGAGAAAACACTCCTGATATTCCTTCACAAGATTTTTTGACTAATTCATGAAGGGCATTGGGGGTTATTTGAACATGACCATCTTCATCATGAAATACTTCTATAAGTTCCTTGCGAAATTTACGAAAAGCGATGAGGAAAATAAAAAGTACAAGAAGGAGCAGAATTGCATACCAATAAAATGGTTGTTCAATAGCTTCGTAAAAAGTTAGATCGGTTAAATTTTTCCAATGCTCAAAAAACATTATTTGGTAATTGATTAACTGGTTGAATCACTGGCCCATTGCCCGTCGTTTTCATCTTTTTCTGGGCTGTCCATTTTAATGTCATCTATAATTATATCTATAGATCTGGCATGATTCCCAGTCATGGAGAGAATTTGATCCCTAATTGATTCTTGAATTAAAACTCCGGTTTTTGCAAGATCTACACCAAATTCGAGTACAACCCTTACTTCAATTTCATATCCACCATCAGTAGTTTCAGAAACTTTAACGCCTCGCTCAGATTCTTTTTTGGAAAAGAAATCTGTAAGTCCTTCAACAACTCCCGCGGAACCAACATTAACGACTCCGTCAACTGACTGGGTAGCTAAGCGAACTATTCCTGCAATTACGCTATGATTAATTCTTATGGTGCCTAACTCACTAGATTCTTCTGATAATGTCGGGATTAAAGTTTCTTCGGGTTCGTCTTTTATTTTTTTAGTCATTTTCTAGATTCTTTGACAGGTTTTTCTAATAAATCTTTCGGGGCACGAGCTAGGAATGTTTCGATATATGATGTAGTTGCCTCTCCTTGTCGGAATGCTGGGTCTAGTATAACAGCCTTAAGGAAATCAATATTGGTATCAATCCCTCTGATTATATATTCACTAAGTGCTCGGTACATTCGGTCTAGAGCAATTTTGCGCGTTCTACCGTAGGTAATAAGTTTGCATATCATGCTATCATAATGAGGAGAAACCTGGTATCCTCCATATGCGTGAGAATCGACTCTTACCCCGTGTCCACCCGGTGCATAGTAGAGATCAATTTCTCCAGGCGAAGGAATAAAGCCTTTGGAAGGGTTTTCTGCACAAATCCTACATTCGATTGCGTGCTTGTTTAGCACAATATCTTTTTGAGAAAGGGAAAGCCTTTGCCCAGATGCAATTTGTATTTGTTCTTTAATTAAATCAATCCCCGTAGCTTCCTCTGTTACTGCATGCTCAACTTGTATTCGAGTATTCATCTCGATGAAGTAGAAATTTCCTTTTGCATCTACAAGAAACTCAATTGTTCCTGCATTTACATAGTCAGCCGCCGCCGCCGCCTTAAGTGCAGCTTTCCCCATACGTGTTCTTAGATTCTTATCTAAGAAAGGGGAGGGTGCTTCTTCGATGACTTTTTGATGTCTTCTTTGCACGGAGCAATCCCTTTCCCCAAGATGTACCATATTGCCATGATTGTCAGCTAGGATTTGAAACTCTATGTGGCGGGGGTTTTCTAGATATTTTTCTACATAAAGAGATCCATCGCCAAATGCTTTTTCGGCTTCCATTTTGGCGGCAAGGAATTCTTTGGCAAAGGACACAGCATTGTGCGCAATTCGCATTCCTCTGCCACCGCCACCAGAGACTGCTTTGATTATGACAGGGAAACCAATTTTCTGGGCTACTTTTGTTGCTTCAATTTCATTTGCTAACGGACCATCGCTTCCGGGTATAATAGGAACTCCGGCTTTTGCCACGGTTTCCCTTGCCATAGATTTATCTCCCATCTTCTTGATCGTTTCCGAACGGGGACCTATAAATTTTATGTTACAGGATTCACATTGTTCAGCAAATTCTGCATTCTCTGATAAGAAACCATATCCTGGGTGAATAGCGTCTATGTCGCCTATTTCAGCTGCACTTAGTATGCGGTCAGCACGTAGGTAACTCTCTGCACTACTTGCTGGACCAATACAAATTGCTTCATCAGCAAGTTGCACATGAAGTGATTGCTCGTCTGCTTCTGAGTAAACTGCAAGTGTATGAATACCCAGTTCTCTGCATGCCCTTACTATGCGAAGGGCTATTTCTCCACGATTAGCTATGAGGATCTTTTTGATCATCGTAAGGAATTACAGGCGAATTTTGAAGAGTGGTTGTCCGTACTCTACGCTAACACTATCTTCGACCAAAATTTCAATAATCTCTCCATCTTTGTCAGATTGAATTTCGTTCATTACCTTCATAGCTTCAATTATGCAAAGTACGCTGCTGTTGCTAATTTTGTCACCTATAGATACAAAATAAGGGTCGTCCGGAGAAGGTTTTCTGTAAAATGTTCCGACCATTGGGGATTTGAAAATGTGGACACCTTCTTCTACAGACGTCTTGCTTGCTGATGAAATCACTTGTGGCGGAGGAGCGACATAAGCGACCTCGGGAGGAGAGACATTTGTGGATTGTGCACTGCTTGGGCGAGCTAATCGTAATTTTAAATCTTGGGTTTCAATTTCTAAATCTGTTAAATCAGATTTTTGCATCATGGAAATAATTCCTTTTAATTCGCTTAAGTCCAAAATAATATCCTCCAGTAATATGTTAAAAGTAAATATTCACTCAATGTTTATTTGAGTGATGATGCAACGATAGATTTCGAAATTTCACCAAATCTAACTATTTTTTAGGGTTTAGAAGGAGTTCCCATTTTGGGTCAGACCATGTACCGGTAACTTTTACTTCAGCAAAACGAGACAATGGGTCGGTAATATTTACGATTTTGCTAATCAGGGGTATTGTTAAATTTCCAATCAGTTGGATTCTTGAAAGTATGTCCATTTGTCCGCTAATTAAATTAAAACTTCCTTTATTTGTAATTTTAGAGATGAGACCAGATAATAATAAATTATCGAACTTAATTTGATCATTTTGTAAAAGAAAAAGGCCTTCAAGTGTATTAAATTTTAATGTTCCGGTTGGAAATGGAATTGGTAGTTTTAAGAGTCCTTTCGAGATTGTTCCGAGGAGGCGGACTTCACTTAAGTTTTTGTCAAAAATTTTCACTTTTCCTGAACCAGTTAAATTCATTAAATCATTCAAAGTACCTTTTGCTGAAAGTGATAAATCCACAGCGCCATTTCCAAGAGTACTTCTATTTAGTGCCTCGTAACCTGAGAACTTTTGCTCAGTAAATCTTTGATAATTCAAAAAGATTAATAATAGTTGTTCGATTTTAGATTGTACAATGTTAAGGTTAAAATTAATGGCTTTGTTTAATGTGTTTAAACTCAGATTTATTGATGATATTCCACCAGCTATACCAATAGATGGGAATTGAAAATTTATTTCACCTGACTCAGATGTTATTTTTCCGTTGAAACTATCAAAATCTATTCCCTGCCAAGTGCCATTTTTGTTAGTGCTGACATTAATTTCATATGAGTCAGAATTCATAGATGTTGTATTTTTATCAACATCGGACATGCGAAGTGAACCCATTGAGCTAACTGTCAAGTGAGTTAAATTAAAGTCATTAAGAATGATTTCAGCCTTTTTGCCTAATACCTTTTTGCCCAGATTAAGCGGAAAGTCGCCAGATACTGAATAGTTTAGATCTTTGTTAGTATGTTTTTTATGAGGGATATTAATGTCGCCCATTATCTTTCCATGATCATGTTCTATATTATTGGAGGAAAGGTATGTCATGTTGTAATCGGAAAAGATGTCCACTGATACTTGCTTTAAAGGTAATTCCTTAAAAATTAATTCTTCACAAAGAACGGTACCATCGACTTTTATATGTCTAGTATCATCCCAAATGCCAGAAATAATAAGTTCACCGTATGGAGTTGACTGATCAAAGAATTTAAAGTCATTCCAAATGTTGTCCCACCAATCACCTAACCAATTGTTAATATCAGTTGGAAGGCAATATCCTTTCAAGTTGAAAATGAAACTCAATGGGTCAAATTGCTGCATAAAGATTCCACTTACAATAGAATTCCCCATTTGCCCTCTAACATTTTGTAAATGTAAGGAAAAATCGGAAAACAGAGTACCATTTGCTAGATAGTTTCCTGGTGGGGATTCTAAAACTGAAAAATTATTTGATTTTAGTTTAATATTACTAATTTCGTTATTATGTTCATCGGTTAACGAATTAGAGAATTCGATTGAAACAGAATTTCCACTTACAATATCTAATGATGAATTATCAGTATTTATTTTTAAATTTAGAAAGTCTGGATAAAATATATTCTGCCCAGTTATTTGAATCCGGTCTTTAGGAGTCAGTACGAATTGATTTGTTAACTTTGCAGAATTAGAGTCTGATATAACCGATAAAAGGGTATGATTTTCATCGGTAAGAAAGTGCGATGAAAATCCAGGTAGTCTACCTGAAAATTTTCCCTTTGTAATTATATTTTTTGTCTGGAAAGAAGATAAATATTGGTATTTGTTTTTTTGATTAATTTTGGAATCTAAAGAAAAATCAGTATCTTTGAAAATTAATTGATTTTTGGGAGTTTGAACATTAATTTCTTCGAATTTTGAGTATAATTTATTTATTTTAAAATTAGGAGTCCTTAGTTCAGTGAAAAAACTCATTCCATCTATCATGTTATTTTTACTTAAATTATTAATTTGTTCTATTCTTAATATTAGATGTTCATCTAACGAAAATTCACAAAGTAATTTAATATTTGAATTTGATAAATTAAACTTGGATTTAAACTCTTTTATATGGTTAATAAAATACTCTTTAAGCAGATCATAGTCGTGACTTCTTTTATTTGATAAAGTAAGAATTAAATTTAAACTACTAATTTTTGTTGAGCCATAAAAGTTTACATGGACATTATCAAAATAAAATGAAAATTTGATGTTTAATTTATTCCCGAAATTGGTTGATGAAAAATTAGAAATTCTAAGCTCATGGTCGAGGTAGGGTGCGTGAAATTTAAGATTTGAAATTGTTAAATTATTAAGAATAGATGTTTGGGTGAATGGATAATCTTTTAATAAGTATTCAACATCATTGAACTCATAAGTAATATTATTTTCATAATTCAGGTTCCCGATATTTATCTGATTAGGAAATATATAGGATACATTTGAAACTTTAATGTTTTCCAATGTGTTATTTTCAGTTATTAAGTAATTTAAAAAGATTTCAGGTACTGGAAATTTTGTATTTTTAAGTGAGAGGAATGCAATTTGTAGAAATATTAAAAAAGACAGAGAGCAAACTAATAATTTAGAAGGAATGGAAGTATACTTTAAAAATTTGTGAAATTTCACTGTCGAAAAGTTTTATTTTCTAGAATCTAGAATTTTTGAAAAAACTTTTATGGTGCCATCTTTTAAATTAAATGAAAGATTGTTATCAGCGAATGTACCATAACATTCTCTTTGATTAAAAACTTCACTTAGTAGTAAAGAGTTAACA
>CBFHYW010000007.1:0-31119 GCA_965660135.1 Opitutales bacterium | reverse complement strand
GACTAATTTTAATTTTAATTTTCGCAAGTAATAATTTGTATGCTCTCATGGAGGGTAAATTGGGTAAGATAGATGCATCAGCAACTTTAAGTGCGGAATATGATTCTCGTGTTTTCGGAATTTCTTCGGAATCATATTACGGTGCAAAAAATTCTTCTAGTTCAAATATTGTTTCGAGCGAAATTAAAAGCGAGGACGATTTCATTATTCGATTTTCACCGGCTCTTCATTTCTCCAAAAAAGTTAAATGGTTTTCGTTTACTGGATCGGCAGGAGTGGAGTTTGCACAATATTTAAAAAATGACGACAAGAGTTATACGCAACCCATTACCACCTTTTCGATAGATTTTGATGATACTCTATCCAAGCAAAAACGAGTTTCTAATAATGCTAAAATAAGATTTGATGCAACTTTTGATCTAGGTCAAAAAGTGGGGGCTAGTGTTTTAGATCAAGATTTAGTTTCTTACACATATTTTACCGCTGGTTTGAATGTGAGATATAACCACAGTGCAAAATTTGGAGTGGGTGGAGGAACATCTTATACGATCCAGCACTATCAAGCTGGTGCTACACAAGATCGCCCTTATCAGGATCTTACAACTTTACCACTTTCTGCCCGAGCATTTTACATCTATTCCCAAAAGTTAGATTTTTACACGGATTACACCTTTCAAAGATCGAAGGATGATCAATCGGGATCAACATCATTAACTGATAGCACTTCCCATAGTATTTCATTTGGAACTCAAGGCGAAATTTCTTCTAAACTATCAGGCAATGCAAATATTGGATATAGTGTTCAGAATTTTGATAACGATTCAGTTTCAAAGCAGGATAATTTAATAACTGGTATTGGGTTAGATTGGAAATTGAACTCCAAAACCTCATTTGGCTTTGGTCTTGATAGGGCGTTTTCTCCATCCGCTCAGGGCTTTTCTACCTTTAGTACAATGGGGCAATTTAATGTATCGCATCGATTTACTGAAGATGTAACAGGAGGTGTATTTGTCAGTGCAGGCAATATTAAATATACATACCCCCCATTCGGAGTTGGTGGTCGAATTGCAAATGATTCATCATCGCTTAACAATTATGGTTTTGGAGTTAATTTACAAAAAAGATTTACTGATCGAATATCCGGTCGCACTGGTTATGATTACACTTTCACGGATCGAGATACTGATTCTTATGGGCGTCATGTAATCAAGGCAGAAGTAACGGGACGTTTTTAAAATTATGCGATCAACTCAATGCATAGCTAAGTTGGTTTGTGTAATAATATTCATTTTGAATATTTCTATTAGTCATTCGCAAAGAAAATATAACAACGATGCTTCTGTAATTAAGGATCCTACAGGATACAAACTGCGTGTTGGCGATAAAATAAAGATTACAGTCAGAGGAGAAGCTGAAACAAATGTTGACGCCATTATAAACAATGAAGGTAAGGCAAGTGCTCGTTATTTGGGAGAACTTAAAATTTCAGGATTAAATACAAAGCAGGCTGAGCAACTAGTAACTCAGGAATATCGTAAGCAACTCATTTTTAAGAATCCTGTAGTAAATATCTATATTTCTAAATATTCTGACCGTGTCGTTTTTCTTTCTGGTTCTGTTAATCGTAAGGGGCCGTACAATTTCCCTCCAGAGGTTGAAGCAATGAATATAGTTGAGGTTATTGCAAGGGCAGGGGGATTTACAGATATTGCTCGGAAAAGTAGGGTCTATGTAACGAGAACCTTTTATGATGATTCTGGAGAAGTTAAAGATACAAAAACATATGAGGTTAATGTAGACGCATTAAGCACAGGTTCTTTAGTTAATGGATCCGCAAAGAGATTTTGGATTTACCCGGGAGACAGGATCGATGTTCCTGAAAGAATTATATAATGGAAGAAGAGTTCGATAATGTAGATTCCCCAAAATTAAAAAGTTCAAAATCAAGAGCAAAGGGAATTAGTGAGTTCCTTCTTGTAATTCGTGATAGATGGTTGCTTGCTGTCGCACTGGCATTACCTGTTTCCTTAGGATATGTGTATGTTAAATTTCAGGATACTGAATTTTTTCAATCATCATCTTCCTTTAGATTGATTCCTCCACCAGCAGTGCTAAATCTTCAGAAGGTCGATCGAGATACTCAAGTTCAAGGCCTAGTCGTAAAGCACAGAGAGGGTTTAAACAGCCAAGAACTTCGTGCGAATGTTGTTCAAAAGATTAGTGGTAATCCTGAGTCAAAGTCCATTATGCTGGCACCATACCTAAGGGACGGAATTCCTGTTGGCATTGAGTCTACAATAGCATATTCGATTTCTGTTTCACCACCCTCAGAAGGAAGACCTCGTTTTACAATTTCTACTACTTCGAGAAGTGCAAAGGGTGCAATGCTTGTAGCTGATATTGTGCAATCGGAGTATGAGAAACTTCATAAAAGCCGGAAAAGTCAGCAAGTTGAATCGGTGAGGAATTTATTAGAAAATTTACTTGAACAGAGTATTCAAAAAGAATCAGACATTAGCAACGAGATGTCCTCGTACAAGAAGAAGCTTGGCTTGCCTTTTATCGAGGATGAAAAAAAGGATACTGCTGTTAGGAAAAGTCAATATTCATCTGAAGTTACATCTTCCAAGCTAGCCCAAATAAAAATTGATTCACTTCTTCGTCAGGTCCTTCAAATTCAGGCTCGAATTGGCACCCGAAATAATTCAAGTCGGTCTGCGGATATAGATAACGATATAGCAGTTATTAAGGACTTTTTTGAAATTGATGCCATCGAAAGCTTTGGTAGCGTGCCCAGTCTTAGGAAATCTCTTTATGATCTAGAAAGAACCCGTAAGAGGTACGAAGAAAGCTCGACTGGATATTTAGAAAGACATCCTAAAATGATGGAGAATGCACGACAGGTCCAAGAGGTAAAAAAATCCTTAATTCTTGAGGTCACCTCAGCAATTGAAGATATGAAAGATAAGCGAATTCAACTCATTGCTCAAGAGCAAGAATTTCAATCTGCAATGAGTAAAGTTCAGCAAGATTCTATGAGACTTAGCGATATTGAGGAATGGTTAGTTAACAAAGATCGAGAGTTAGCTGTTGTGCGAACAAGTACTGATCAAATCCAAAGGCGTTTAAACGATGTGAGGATTGAGCAGGCCCTTCCATCAGAGCAAGAAGAACCTCTTCATAAAGAACAGTTTGCCTTTCTTCCTGGTGGACCCTTTACTCCCAATAAGGCTGCAATAAGAAATACAGGGCTCTACATATTTATTGGCCTATTTTTCGCAATTCCAATTTGCTTAGAGTTTGTAGATAACCGTGTTAAATCCCCTTTTGATGTGGAAGTCTTTATTGGAAAGGATTTAATTGGCGGAATACCTAAAATTTCAGAAGTTGAGGAATTACAGAGACCATTAATTGTTGGAAATGATTTAGATGACGGGTTAACAGAATCTTTTCGTAGTATGTATAGTAGAATTCAAATGAATTCCCATACAGATTATCCTAAATCTATACTCATTACTTCAGCG
This sequence comes from Opitutales bacterium, assembly GCA_965660135.1. Taxonomy (GTDB): domain Bacteria; phylum Verrucomicrobiota; class Verrucomicrobiia; order Opitutales; family Seribacteraceae; genus Seribacter. The sequence goes on along the minus strand of CBFHYW010000007.1, from coordinate 27,595 downwards.
ATTCCTAGTGAAGGTAAAAGTTTGATTTCTGCAAACCTAGCTTATAGTTGTGCGAACCATGGGCGAAAAACAGTACTCGTCGATTTTGACTTAAGAAGACCTGGATTACATAAATTTAATAATTTAAATAATGAAAAAGGATTAGTAACCTTAGTTAATGAAGCTCTAATAAACCCCAGTAATTTAAAACAAGCTGTACTTGATACGGTTCATGAGATTCATCCTAATCTGTTTCTCTTGCCTTCTGGAGGAAAAACTCGAGCAGCGACTGAAATGCTTGAGCAAAAAGAGTTTGATTTAGTTCATAATGAATTGCGAAAAGAGTTTGATGTTATAATTGTGGATAGCCCTCCTATTGGACTTTTCCCTGATTCGTTAGCAATCGCACGAAAAGTTGATGAGGTATTGTTTGTTACTCGATATGGAAAAGTTTCCAGAAAAATTGCAAAAAGTCTTGTAGAAAATCTCGAGGAGACTGGCGTAAATGTTTTGGGGGTAGTTTTAAATGATTTACCACAAAAGAAAACCCCTGGTTATTATTACTCAGGTTACTACGGGTACGGTTATTTTAGATACAAATATTATAATAAATATTATGGAAAAGATAAAAGTTAATAAAACTAACTGTATACTTTCCTGAATTTATTTTTAGTGAATTACTGTAAGCTTATAAAAGCAGATGCCTCCAACGATTATTTACGAGTATAAAACAGTATCGATTTTCCCCGAAGGTATGAGAGTAAAGGGTGATGATGTTACTGAAAAATTAACTGACTTACTAAATACAAGATGTAACGAATATGCAGAAGACGGATGGCGCGTTATCTCAATTGTCCCTTCGATGAAAAGCGAAGGTGCAGTAGCTAAACTTATGGTTACTTTTGAGAGAAAAAAGGAGGGAGAATCTCTATAAAAATTCTACTTCAACTATACTTTGTTCGTTGCATGTTATTATAACAAAGTCTTTTTCTTTTTGGCATATTTTGTACTCGAGAGAGGTTTGTCCCCACTTATTTTCAATTATATCTTGCCACAAATAGAGTCTTCGTTCCCACCTAGTGCCAGTTTCATTATTCAGTGCTAAAAGAGAATACTTGAAACCAATTAAATCATTTAATTTATTTAATGGGATTTCGGGTTTTATTTTGTAAAGCAAAGTAACTTCATACTCCCTTAAACGATTAATTGTATTTTGCTCTACATTATATTCATAACGTTCTTTTTTTGAGCGAATCTCCTCATTCTGTTTTAAGAATTGTTTATCTGGATCCCATTTTTCCTTACAGGAAGAAATCAAGAAAATTAAAATTACTAGAATAGACTTAAACATTATGATAAAGCGTAAGTTATTTATGTGGCATTGAAGTTGCTTTTAAGAAATCCTGAAACTATCCCACTTATCATTCCCACAAATTATTGAGCGTCAAGCTTCGTATTACTCGGCATCTTTAATTTTACCCAAACCTGAGTCCAATGGATTTGGATTTAGGTTAGCAAGGTTTCCGAAAGAGGGAACTGAAACTATTGTTGATATTCATTCATCTGGTTGTAGGATTTTTGTGACTATAACCAGATTTTTAGAATCAATTAGGAATTTAATTTTACATAACAAATCCTACAAGGGTATAGAAACCGAAATCTCGATTGCTGAGTGTCAAAATACAGAACCAATTCTGCGAGAGTTTAATTCAGGTAACATATTTAATCTAGAATCCAACTTAGATAATAATGTTAAGGATGATCATTTTTTTCTTTTCTTTACTGACTCTCAAAATTGTATTGCTTCAGGAATAAGTAATCCCAATGAAAAAAAACATGAAACTTGGATTAGAATTATCAACAGGTCTTATGGAACTGAATTGATACCCCCTAGGCGATTATTTAAAAATTTAACAATACCCTAATGGTTAAACTTGAGAAAAAAAAAGAATTTAAAAACATTTCCTTCCCCAAACTTCTTCCTAATATATTCACAACAATTGGGTTATGTTCAGGTCTAACAGGTGTACGCTTTGCCCTTGATGGAAATTGGCAATATGCAGTGTTTTGTATTTTAGTAGCTGCCTGCTTCGATATGATTGACGGGCTTTCCGCTAGACTTCTAAAAGCTTTCTCTCCTTTTGGTGCTGAGCTTGATAGTTTAGCGGATACCATCAGCTTTGGAGTTTCTCCTGCGATTATTACTTTTCTATGGATTCGGGAACCACTCATTTTGACAGATTCCGAATATTTATTAGAGTGGTATTGGATGCCCTTTCTATTTTATGCTGCTTGCAATGCATTTAGGTTAGCCCGTTTTAATGTAATGCATTTAGGGGATTTTCAAAAGAAAGACCGAAAAAGTTATTTTATTGGAGTGCCGGCCCCAGCAGCAGCTGGATTGATGCTTATGCCACTTGGATTTGAATTTATTCTAGAAAGATTCGGTGTAAACTTAGCTATCTCATTGTATCCATTATGCGTTATTTTATGGGTCTTTATAATTTCCTTGCTCATGATTTCCAGTATTCCAACATTCTCATTCAGAAATGTTAGATTTAATGTTGCTACAAATAGAGCTCTGCTTGTCCTGTTGTCCGTTTGCCTTGGAGTGGCAATTTTTATGAAGGAGACATGGATTTTCCTGTTTTCTGTTGGTTGCCTTTACCTTCTGAGTATACCATTTTCCTTTTTTGCATCGCAGAAAGATATCCAAGAGGTTTAATTTGTTATAAGCTTGAGATATAATTTATTAGCTCCGACATGCTTCTTATCTAGAGCAAGCAGTGTATTGACATGATTTAAAGCTTCAGTTGAATTGGACTCTGCAAGATACATTTTCGCGAGTTCAAAATGTGAGTTTTTGTGCTCCCATTGAATATTAGTAGCTTGTATAAATTTTTTTTTGGCTTGATCCATATTTTTATTGTTAAGGTAAAATAGCCCATATTCGTAGAACGCCTCAAAATTAGATGGATCAAGCTTAACTGCTTGGTCTAATTGCTTTTGCAGATTTATTTTTTGATTTATATACTGATTTATTTGAACTTTCTTAATGAGGATTTGAGATTTAATTTTTTTAGACTGATTAGCTTTCAATAGAAAGCTTCGGGCTTGTATGAAATCAGATAAACCAGAAAATAAATTTGATAATCTGTAATTTTCCTTTTCTTCTGCATCCAATTCGCTTTCAGCTTCTAGCAGACAATTATTTGCACTTTTAAAATCTTTCTTGCGAATATAAATGTCTGATATTTCAGCAAGGCATTGGCCAATTTTGAATTTTTCAAACTTTGCTTCTTCCAATAGCTTTTTTGCTAGTGTTAAATTCCCCAAGTTTTTCTCTAGTAATGCTAATTGAAAAGCAGATTGGGCTTTTGTGTTAGTTATGAGATAGGACAGAGAAAAGTTCTCCTTAGCTTCAGTTAATTTACCCAGTTTTAAGTACAGTTTCGCAAGATTGTAATGAGCAATACCGTTTTCGTTATTTTTCAATATAGCTAATTTGAAAAGTTTTTCTGCTTGGGAATAATTAGGTTCTTTATAAGCAGTTCCATCTGGCATTACTTTATCTCCCTTCATTAATAAATAAGCCAATTCGACTATCGGATTACAATCGTTTGGAAGAAGGTCGATTGAGATTTCTAATAAAAGTTTTTTCCTATTATAATAATGGGGGTCAAGAAGTAACTGTGATAGTTTATAATGTGCAGGTCCATCATTCGGATCTAAATCAATAAGTTTTTCTAAATAAGAAGATGCTGAGGTATTATCTTTTAAAGCTAAGCAAATATCTGCGGCCAACCTGTAGAACAGACATTCCTTAGGACTTTTAGAAATAGCTTCATTAATCGAACAGGCTGCTTCATTATATTTTTTCAGTTTGAAATATAACGATGCTTGAAGATAGTGTAAGCGAGCACAACCTTCTGAAAATGAGAGTGCCTTACTTGTTATGTTCTCTGCTTCAATATAATTTTCTTCACTTATTAATAATTCGCATATCGATAAGATAGATGGAAGGTGTTGCGGATCATTTTTTAATGCAAGTGTCAGGTGCTTAAATGCTTTTTCTTGAAGGGCTTTTGTCACTCAATAAGGTTTATTCAGGAAGATTTCTTTTTTGTTTTACGAACGGTTTTAAATTTATCTTTTTGGATATATTTTTCAAGCTCCACGGTCGCTTCTTTGTCCATAAGTAGAACTGCGAGACTGTAGTGTGCTTGAGCAAAAGAAGGATTTAACTTGATCGCAGTTTCAAAGTTTTCTAGGGCATTACTGAATTGCTTTTCATTTTTAAGTAACAGCCCTAATTTATAGTATGCTTTGGAAAATGAAGGATCAATCTCTATCGCTCTTCTAAAATGTTCTTCAGCTTTTTTAATATTTGGCTCATGGAGCAAGGTTCCGTCATTTGTAAGCCTCGCTCCTGTGGTTAGGATTTTTGCAAACCAGTAATGACAGATAGCCATTTCGGGGTTGATTTCCAGAGCCGTTTCATAATTTCTAATGGCTTGATCATGCTCTGAAGGGTTAGTCAATATTCTTGCTAAATTGAAGTATGCATCAACAAAATTTTGATTAATATCTGTTGCTTTCTGGAAATGAATTTTAGCTTCATTAAGGTCACCATTCTTTTCTGAATGATGGGCTAATTCATAGTATGCTAATGCATATTCGGGATTTATTTCTAATGCTTTAAAAAAATGCTTTTTGGCCAGGGTTGGGTCATCATTATCACGTAGAAGCATAGCAAGGTAGAAGTGAGCCTCTGCGTGTTGGGGATCAATGGAGACTGCTTTCTTAAGGTTTTCCTCAGCACTTTTGTTTTCTTCAATATTGCTTAAAATGACCCCCAAGCGAAAAAACGATAAGGCATTTTCGGAATAAAACTGAATTGATAATGAGTAGTGTTCCTGAGCTTTTTCAATGTCATTGGTTTCCTCAAAAATATGTGCAATGAGACAGTGAGCTTTCGAGTAGGCTTGATCAATTTTAAGTGCTTTTTGTAAATGCGTCTTAGCGAGGGCTAAGTTATTTTCAATACAGAGAATTCGTGCTAAGTTATAATGCGCTTTTGAATGATCTTTATTAAGTTTAAGAACTTTGGAAAAGTGAAATTTAGCATCTGGTAAATTTGTTCTGTCAATAATTGACCCTTCTTTATCGGTGGCTACACCACCGGACAACAATTTTCCCATAGAGTAATGAGCTTCTAAGTAGTTACCATCAATATCTAGTGCGGTCTCATAGTTTTTCCTAGCATCCTCATAGTCGTCAGCATTTGTCAATAATGTGGCTTTGAAGTAATAGGCAGGTGCATAATTTTGATTGATTTCAGTAACTTTATCGAAATTATTTTTAGCTTCCTCAATATCATTAATTTCTATTAGAAGAATAGCATAATGAAAATAGGCGTGAGCAAAGTTTGGATTTAATTCCAATGCGTTAAGAAAATGATTGCGAGCACCTTCATGCTCCCCTTCGGATGTAAGTGCTATAGCTAATTCACATTGTGCTTCAGCAAAATCACTTTTTATGCTAACTGCCTTTTTGAAATTTTCGACAGATTCTTTAATTTCACCTTCCTCTTTTAATAATATTCCTAATTCAAAATAAGCTTCAGCATATTCTGGCTTTAAAGCTATTGCCTTTTCTAGATGCTTTTTAGCGTTCATGAAAAATTGTAGTTAGGTAAGTTATTTAGTAGTCATAACCCAAACCCCGTTCCAATCACCTTTGGGTGGATTTTTCTTAATGTGTTCACACCGATCAATATATAATTGGGCAGACTTATCATCGGGATTTATTTTCTGCACATTCTTGAAAAGCTTAATGGCTTGATCCCATTTTCCATCATTCCATGATCGATATCCGTCATTAAAAATTCCGAGTGCATCAACCAAATTAGGATAAGAATTTTCATCGTGAAAGTCTAATACCTCATAAACTCCCACAGGTTCCGTTTTTCCCTTAACGATTACATAATCTACCTGCCTTGTGCGGTAGGTAGCTTTTACGGCCTTGTGCGTATACTCACTTATCAAAATATGTGCACCATATTGCTTACAAGCACTCTCAATTCGTGCGGCAAGATTAACTCCGTCTCCTATCACAGTATAATCCATTCGCTTAGGCGAACCAATGTTTCCTGATACAATGGAATCGGTATTTATACCCATTCCATGGTCGATGGGCATTTTTCCTTCTGACGCCCGTTTATCATTAAATACCTTTAAGTCAGTCATCATTCGAATTGCAGCACGCACAGCACGGTCAGGATCATCTTCATGTGGTACGGGCGTTCCGAAGATGCACATCATGGCATCTCCGATGAATTTATCTAACATCCCTCCTTCATCGGTTATGCAATCTACCATGATAGTGAAGTAGTCATTTAGTAGTTTTACGGTTCCTTGCGCACCAAGTTCTTCTGTAATTGTTGTAAAACTCCTTACATCTGAAAAAAGAACAGTTCCTACGCTTTGTTTACCACCCATAATGTCATCACCATCACCGGCCGCCATGAGTTGATCCGCAAGTTCTGGGTCCATGTAGCGCGACATGGTTGATTTCATTCTTTTTTCTGAACTAATATCCTCTATCATAATCATAGTACCAAGATTTTCATCTTTTTGCCCGAGCAGGGGCATCAATGATATATTAACCGAGAGTTTTTCATTATTAATGTTTAATTCAGCATCAAGAAACTCCTCTTGTTCTTTAACAGTTTCGAGTTTCTGGAGGAGCCATTCATTTGTTTCATCAAGAAACTCTTTAATAGGCTTTTCCAGAATTTCAGACAAAATCGGTACATTAAGTATTCTTAAACCTGCAGTATTACAGGTTTTGATTACACCATGCTCGTCAATGGTTAAAACTGCATCATGCATACTCGAAAGAATACTTTCGGAATAGTTTTTTTGATTTTGTACATCATCGAACAGCTTGGCATTCTCGATACCCATTGAAATTTGAGATGTAAATGCGGCCAACCTTTTTTCGTCTTCGGAATTAAATGAACCACCGCGTTTATTTAAAACTTGGCTAACGCCAATTGTTTTACCTTCTTTATTTAAAACAGGCATACAAAGGATTGATCTTGTAAAAAACCCGGTTTGTTTATCAAAACTTGGATTAAATCTTAGATCAGCGTATGCATGGGGTATATTAACCGGTTTTGCAGAGGTAAAAACTGTGCCTGCAATACCAAGGTGATTTGGAAATTTGATAACGGATTTTTCATCAAGGCCTTCTCCGACCTCTGTGTATAACTCATTTGTTTTTTCATCATTGATGAAAAGAGTTGCTCTTTCACAATCTAACATTGTGGAAATTGTGGTGATGATTTTTTGGAGAAGGGGAGTGAGTTCCAGCTCAGAAGAAACTTGGGAAACAACATCTAAAAACTCAAGTTCTTGCTTACGCGCGGCTTCAATTTGTTCAACAATAATGTTACCCTGTATGGCAATTGCTGCTTGCTCGGTCATTGCCTCCAAAAGGTCAAGATCATCCTGATCAAATTCACCATCAATTTTGTTCAAAATTTGCGAGACTCCGATTAAGTCTCCAGATACCGTTCTGAGCGGTGCGCATAAAATACTTTTTGTTCTGAAGCCTGTTCGAACATCAACTGCTTTGTTGAAGCGATCATCCTTATAAGCATCGTGGATGATTGCCCCATTGTTTTGCGTGAAAACCCACCCTGCGACACCTTTGGTATTAAGAATCCTGATTTCCCGCCTAAAACTTCCTTGGGCTATTCTTGAGTACAATTCACCAGTTGCTGGATCATTAAGAAAAATTGTTCCTCTTTCAGCGCCAATTGAAGATGTGGTAATTTTTACAAGTGTTTCAAGTGCCTCGTCTAAACTTTTCGTTTTAGCAAGATCTGTGGTCACTTGCAGAAGCATATCAGAAAACCTCGCGGTCCTCTTTGATTTTGGGTGAGAAGGCGTTTCTTTGGTTTTTGAATTATCTTCCATTGTTGTCCTCTAGTTCTGCTCTCAGTTCAATTATCGTTTCTTGAAGTTGCTTAAACTCCATGGTTTTAATTTGTGTTTCCTTTTGTAACTTTTCCGAATGTAAATTTTTTCTTGAATCAATTTCATCCCTCAAGGCATTTACCATGCTTTTAAAATGATCAATTTCTCTTTGTTGAGTAGAGATTGCTCTCTGAACTGCATCCTGTTTTTCTATTTCAGCTTTTTCTAATTCATTTCGCAAGGATGAAACATTGTCCCGTAAATGCTTAATTTCAGAAGAAGCCTTTGCTATAGCATTTTGTATTTTATCATCTTTTTCAGCTCTAAGTCCATCTATCTGTACCCTTAGAGCTAAAACGGAACTCTTTAAAACATCATTTTCCTTATTTACCGAGAAAACGGCATTTTGTACGGCATCATCTTTTTCAATATTCTTACGGTCCAACCCCTCTCTCATTTCTGAAATATTCTTTTTTAAAAGTTTAATTTCACCATCTTTTAAGGTCGAAGATTTTTGAATTGCATCTTCTTTATCCAAAGTAATTTTTTCTATGTTACTTCTAGCCTTTGTTAAACTTTCTTTTAAATTTTTAACCTCGCTAGCATAAGTTGCTTCAACTCTTTGAACGCGATTACTTTCTTTTGCCTGTGCCTCTTCAATTTCTAATCGTAATTTTTGAATTGTATCACGTAGTGAAGATATTTCTGATTCAGACTTAGCTAATGTTCTTTGGATCTTGTCTTCCTGACGAGACTTCGTGAGTTCTAACTGGTTTCTAAGAACCAGTAGAGAATTTTTAAGTTGATTGATCTCATTAAGGGAGACGGAGTAGGCAAGTTGAACACTTTCTTCTTCCTTAATTTGAGCTCTATCTAATTCATCGCGCAATGTGCCACTCAGTTCTTTGAATGATCGTATCTCGTTTTCTTTACCAGATATTGCTTTTTGTACTTCTGTTGCAGAATCTAGTTGTGCTTTTTCGAGTTGATTACGGATAGTAACAAGAGAGGTTTTAAGCTGGTTTATTTCCTTGTTACTAATTGATATGGCATCTTGAACCGATTGTTCTTTTTCAATAAAACTTTTTTCTAATTCTTCTCTCAATCCCGAAACGGTTTTTTGCAAAGATCGTATGAGAGAATTTGCACCTGCGGCAGCTTTTTGAATATTGTCCTCTTCTCTGGCCTTTGCGTTCTCCAGGTTGCTTCGAACCATGGCAAGTGAATTTTTTAGTTGTTGAATTTCGCTTTGTGAAGTTGATCGAGCGTGCTGTATTGATTCTTCCTTTTCAATAATTACTCTTTCAATTTCATTTCTAATATCTGAGATTGTATTTTTTAATGATTTAATTTCAGTCTGTGCCGTTGCTTTTGCTTTTTGCACTCGGTCGTCTTCTCGAGATTTTGTGACTTCAAGATTTTCCCTAGCTAGTGATACAGCTGTTTTTAATTGTCGAATTTCGTCCTGCGATTGGGAAACGGCTTGCTGAACTGCTGATGCTTCTTTTCCGGCAGCGATATCTAGTTCTTCTCTCAGGGACTGGATTGTTGATTTTAAAGAACTAATCTCTCGCGAATTAGTACTAATTAAATTCTGAATTTTCCTAGCTTCATCTTCTTTCTGTCTTTCAAGTCTTTCGCGAGAAAGGAGGAGAGCTGCTTTTAGTGAAGATAATTCCGCTAGATTAGAAGAATTAATCTGCTGAATTGCTTCAAGTTTACGATTCTCTGCATCCTCAATCTCGTTTCTTAAAGTTGATATTGTTTTCTTAAGATCATTTATTTCTAGTTGGGAATTGTTTCGTGATCTTTGTAATAGTTCTTCCTTATCCGAGTTTATTTGATCAATTTTAAATCTAAGATTTTCAGAAGATTTACGTAAATGAATAATTTCTTGTTGGGCTTCTCTTTTGGCATTTTGTTCAATTTGTTGTTTCTCTGATTCAGCAATATCCAAGGAATTTCTTAGTTCACTTAAACTTTGCTTTAATTGAAGATTGTCGCGGTTAGCTTGAGCTATGGACTTTTGGATGCTTTCTTGTGATTTCGAACGGGTAAATTCTAATTCTGATCTTAAAACCTTAATTATTTCTTTAAGATGGTCAATTTTACGGATGTTTTCAGTGCTAGCTGACTGTTTTTCTTCATCCGCTATTACTTTTGCTTTATCGGATTCCTCTCGTTGAATTTCTATAATTTTCTTTAGAGATTGCTGTTCTTTAGAAAATTCAACTATTTTAGTTTGGATTAACGAATCTTGATCGTTTACCAGTTTTTCTAGTTCAGTTCTAAGATTAAAGATCGTTTGTTTTAAAAAACGATTTTCCTGAGAAAGTAACTCAGCCTCTTCTTGGGATAATTGAGACATACACTAAACTTTAGTACAATTGGTTATCAATATTGTAAACATTAACATTTTGAGAAATTAATTATGCTTGCAAAGATATGAGCAGAGTTTTTTTGTTATTAAATTGTCCTAGAATCGATAATTAATGAAAAAGCTACCCACATTCTTAATTTCCTCCGCATTTGCATTTCTTACATCTTGCGGATCAGATCCTGCTCTGGATAAGCATTCAACCAACGAAGGGAATCATTCCGAACCATCGCAACAATTAGATGACAGCAACGACGGAAATGAATTATTTAAGAAACTACAAAAATCGCAGATTCAAACAAATAATTTAGATTACGAAGATTTTTTTAATGACGAAAAATTGGTTGAAGCAGTTGATATTGATGGTGCTACTGATGTCGTTGATAAAATCCCCATTTCTACAACCTTGGTTGATGTAAGTTCTGAAAATGTAGATTCCCAAAGTCTAGAGGTAGAAACGGCTCTACAAAATTTAGAGGAAAGTGCGTTGGAGCATCAAAAGTCCGTTGACGAACTAAGAAAAATCAACCTTTCAAAGGATCAAACGATTTCAACTCTGTCTAGCCTCAACGATGAGTTGATTTCAGAGATTAAGAGGTTAAAAAGTGAGTTTAGGAGAACTCCTACTAACGAGAATATTGGAAATCCTAATTCAGTTACTTCTATTGACTCTATTAAGGATGAGGTATCAAAATTGAAAAACAATCTCGCACTTAAATCTAGGGAACTTGAAAGTTTAAGGCTACGAAACGATTCACTGGAAGGTAAATTAGTTGAGCTTGAATCAACTCCAAACCTTTTAGGCATAAGTGGGACTGCAACAAACCTCACGCGTGCGAGGTCAAGCAATTATAATTTTAATATCGCTAGAAACGATTCAGATCAAATATATCCAAATTTAGATCAGGCGAGCTTACAATTTGAAGCAGTAGTTACTTCCCTTAACGGAAAAAGTAAAGAAGCTTTTTACACGGAGTTTTTTGTTTTAAAAAATGATTTGGAGGATATTTTGCGAAAAGGCGGGGTCAATATTCAGGAGTTTTCAGGAATAGACACCTATTCTGAACTTTGGGCTAGATCTAGAAAAAATTCCTTCCTGTTTCCCAATGTGCAAAAAAATATCAGAGCATTGCTACTCAACTTAGTTGAAAAAGGACAAGGCAGAAGAGTGCGAACGGATGTTGATGGGGCAGCTAGACTTAGTGGCTTAATAAAGGGCAAATATTTCATTATAGGAACTGCATCTTTAGGAAAGGTAGGAGTAACATGGAGCGTGCCAGTAGTTTTGAAAAATGGTACTAATAAAATGTCACTGACTTTGGCTAACAGCTCCTGGAGTTTATAAGAACAAATTTTTAAGTTTGCTATATTCATGACATTCTTTTTTAACCTAATACACTAAATTAGTTTAATTTAACCTATCCCCATCGTAATTATGGCACCAGAACAATCATCTGACCAAAGTAAGTTGCAGTTATCTCTGCAACAAAAAGTAAGTATACTTTTATCTTTTGCCAAAGATAAGGTAGTTGAGCAAATACAATGTGTTTGGTTCATCATAATGTATTTAGTTGTTTTTCAAATATTAGTTTTGGGTCTACCTATTGTTTATTCTTTGATGATTGCAGTTGGCATACTTATAGTGATTGTTGGTCTTGCTTTTTTTATGGAGGGTTTAAGGCTCGGGTTGATGCCTCTAGGAGAAACATTAGGATCAACATTGCCTAGAAAAAAGATACTTGGGATACCGTGCTTGCCTGCGAGTTTGGCATTTGGTTTTGTTTTGGGTGCGTTTGCAACTTTTGCTGAACCAGCAATTGGTGTTTTGCGTGCCGCCGGTTCAGGAGTCGATCCGACAGCAGCACCACTACTTTGGACGATATTAAACACTGGTGCAGCAATGCTAGTAAATTGCGTTGGAGTCGGGGTTGGAATTGCAGTTCTTCTTGGAGTTTTAAGGTTTTACAAAGGCTGGTCGCTTAAACCTTTTATTTATGCAGGTGTGATTATTTTATCTTGCATTACGTTGTATATGCAGTTCTCCGATGACAGACTTAAGCATGTACTTGGACTCGCTTGGGATTGTGGTGCTGTAACTACCGGACCAGTTACAGTTCCGTTGGTTCTTGCCTTAGGCATCGGGGTTTGCAGGATCGTTTCTACGGGTGGTTCTAGTAATACTGGATTTGGGGTTGTTACCCTTGCTTCATTATTCCCGATCCTTGCAGTAATGCTATACGCATTGTTTCTCTTTAATGGAGATAACTACTACAAGGCAACCTATTCGAAGGCTTCATGGCATGCAGAGGCCGGAGATTATGGTACTAACTATCAATACCAAAAATACGGAGATTCAGTAGCTAAAAAACGACTATCATCACAGGGTGTAGATGAGACAGAATTATCTTGGTCAATGAGTACAGATGAAATCAAAACTGTAAGTGAATATGTAAAAAAGAATTCCAAGTTACCCGAAGGATATGCTCTTAAAACAAAAATTTCGACTGATATGATCGATTCGAGTTCAGGCAATCCGGAATCAGAAAATCTACGTAAGCGTTATCAAGTCAAAAATGCTGAAACTTATGTCGTAAGAGAAGGATTTAAAGCACCTGATGGGGTTTGGAATGAGGATGCAGATATCGCAACTGCCTTTACCAATAATTTTGATTTTTTCCCAAATACATTAAAACCGGAGGAAGATAAAAATGGAAATGGTGTTTTAGACCCTGGAGAGGATTTTTATGGTATCGCGGAAGATGGATCCATAGATTATGACAACATAAATGGGAAATTAGATAGTCCAGATCAGGACAGAGGTGCATTAGAAGGTGCAATTTGGGCAATCGTACCACTATGTTCGATCCTATTGATTGTTTTAATGGGTGGTTTAAGGCAAAAGCCTAAATACCTCGATGAGCTTTTTATCGGAATTTCTTGTGCCGTGATTGGCATGTGCCTTTTTAACTTAGGAATCGCTTTGGGTTTAACCCCACTAGGTGAACAGCTTGGCGGAAATGTTGTATCTAGTTTTACTTCAATTCAACCTTGGGAAAGTGAGGGGTTTGTTGATCCATTATTTAAATCCTCAACTGCTGGCAAGTGTTTAGCTATTCTATTTGGATTTATTTTAGGATATGGAGCTACACTCGCTGAACCTGCTCTAAATGCTCTTGGTTCTACTGTTGAAAAGATAACCGTAGGAGCATTTAAGAAAAATTTACTCATGCAAGCCGTCGCTACTGGTGTTGCACTGGGTATCGCTACAGGCGTGGCTAAAATTGCTTTTAATCTAGAGCTTTGGTACTTATTAATTCCACCCTATGCTTTTCTTCTCGTGCTTACCTTTTTCTCAAGTGAGGATTTCGTTAATTTCGGTTGGGACAGTGCAGGTGTTACAACAGGGCCGATAACGGTGCCTCTTGTTCTTGCGATGGGATTGGGGATTGGGGCCAAAACTGGTGCAATAGATGGTTTTGGTGTTCTTTCTCTCGCATCTGTCGGACCTATCATAACTGTTCTTACGGTCGGTCTCCTGGTGAAAAAGAAGAAACCGGCACCATCCGAAAATATTGATAAAGCAATGGAGGCTGTATAAAATGAGCGAACTTATAACTAGCAAAAATGTGTCCTTATTGACACTTATTTTACCAAAAGAAACCGTAGAACAAGTTTCAACTGCAATATCAAAAGAAGGTGCAAAGGGAATTGTTCAGATTAGTGCCAGAGGATCTGTACTTAATGAAGGCGGTTTTTTACAGAAAATGTTTCCGCCGCCCGCACCTGAACAGCAATTATTACAAGCTCTTGTGCCAGATTCGAAAATAGAAGATATTACCGATAAAGCTATAGAGGTAGGAAAACTTGATAAAGTCGGCAGTGGAGCCGTGTTTACTATTTCTTGTAATGATGCCCATTTCTCGGAAAAATTTCCCGCTAATATTGAAGAATCAGATATAGCAGGTGAGAATAAGTCATCTGATAACCTTGAAGCTATCTGCTGTATTTGCGAAATAGGTGTAGCCGATGATATTGCAAAGGCAGCTTTGCAAAATGGAGCACCTGGTCCCACTGTTACATTTGGAGAAGGTGGTGGAGTTAGAGATAAAATTCCTTTATTAAGAATTACTAAAGGGCCTGAGAAAGAATTTGTATGGTGTGTCGTAGATAAGTCAGATTCTGATGCAATATTTGCTGATATGGCCCGTGCCGGGAAAATAACTGAGCCTGGTCGTGGTTTCATGTACTCTATCCCAGTTAGTTCAGGTTTAATTAATGTTTCCAGTACCGTTTCTTCTTCTGCGCATGGTGCCAATATGGAGCAGATCATCGCCGCCCTTGATGACTTAAAAGGAGGAAAAGATTGGAGAACCTCGATTGATTCATCTAAGGGAAAATCGTTGAAAACAACTTACCTTGAGAATTTAGTCGGAATTTACTGCATCGTCCCTCGTGATAATTATTCTGAGGTTTATGATGCTATTTTGGATTCAGGTGCTCCCGGAGTAAGTACGAATTTTGGAGTCATGATTGATTCAGATAGTGACCACCAACAAAACGAAGAGTGGGCACTTGTCTATACTTCTGTGGGGCCGAATAGTGTGAATGATCTAAGAAGTGCTGTAGAGAATAAAATATCCACACTGGGAATTGATCGTTTTGCTTTTTATACCTTACCAATCCCTAGAGCATTAACTTATTTGGGGGGGTAATCGCTGAAACCCTTATGGGATAGAATTAAATTCTATCATTTCCCATTCATTCATCGAATAACTTGAAGAAGTTATCTCGATGTTATTTTTTTGAAAGACATTTTCGAAGCATAATTTAACTTCTTTTGCTTCACTCTTAAGTATACCTGATAATAGAAGGGTAGCCCCTTTTCTCATTATTTTGATTATGCCTAGGGCATTTTTTTGCAGAACATTAGACTGTATATTTACAACTACAAAGTCGTAGTTTGTTTCATTATTAATTGTCTCGATGCACTTATGCTCAAATGAGATATGATTGATATTGTTAAGAGTAGCATTTTCATGTGACACTTTAATCGCATCCAAGTCATTATCTATCCCAACAACATCCTCATACCCTAATAAACGAGCAGTTAATGCGATAATTCCAGATCCACAACCAATATCAATAAATTTTGTTTTACGAAAGTAAGAGCTTTTATTTTGAAATTTAACCAATGCCGTGAGACATAGTTTAGTTGTCTCATGGTTTCCTGTACCGAATGCCATTCCGGGGTCTAATACAAGCATTAGATCATCTTTTGGCTTTGTATATGATGATTTTTCCCAGGTAGGAACCCAATGGAAATTTTCAATGTTCCAAGAATGAAAATGTTTCTTGTAGGAATTTTTCCAATCTTCTTCTTTAATTTTTACATAAGTAACATTAATTAAGTCTGTGAAATCTGAAGATCCGAGAACATGATCAAAAGAATTTTGAGCGTCTAATTTATTTTGGAAAAACCCTTCTAAATAATTATTCCTGGTAATATAATTATAGGTTAATGTCCAATTCGTGGGAGCATGCTCGTAAAGTTCATCTTCAACGCAATTTAAAAGATCTGAATCTATGAGAGCTTTGGCCTGTATCATACTGGAAATGGTATTACCCCCAGCGATAAATCCTTTATCACCCAAGGCAACAACATATGTTCAGCAGCATGTACCTTTTGTTTTACGAGCTCTAAAGTATCCCCACTCATGATCCGTACTGGTGCCTGTGCAATAATTTCACCATCATCAATCGATTCATTTACCCAGTGAACGGTACAACCCGTTATTTTAACTTTTTTATCAAATGCTCTTTTAATCGAATTAAGTCCAGGGAAGCTTGGAAGTAGGCTCGGGTGCAGATTTATAATTCTATTTTCAGCGAAATTTATAAATTTGGGCTTCAAAATTCTCATAAAACCGGCAAGAACAATTAAGTCAGGATTTACTTTTTTGATTTCGTTTAACCAAACTTCTTCGTCTTTTCCCTCAATTGAGCAGCTATCTTGACTAGCGTAGATATACTTGGAATAAATGTGTTTTTTCTGAGCATGATGAAGAATTGGGGCATTTTCCTTATCAGAAAAAATTCCCACAATTTCAGCATTTCCTATTTGATTGTTATCAGTAGCGTTAATTATTGCTTGGGCATTCGAACCTGCTCCTGATCCTAAAATTGCAATTTTCATCAAAATCTAATTTTTTTTAAATGTTATCTCATCGATTATAGCTGAAGTACTTTTTTCTGGAAGAAACGATACAAATTTTAATTTAGCTTCAACCTCATCTAGTGCATCACGTTCAATTTTTGCAATATTTGTTTTATTGTAGTCGCCAGCTTTTACATAAACATCGGGTCGAAGTAAGAGAATTTCTTTATCTAATCTTTTAGTATTAAAAATTGTAACTCCAGCTACACATGCTAGGCTACTAACTATGTAAGCTCGATCTAATTCCGAAATAATTGGTCGATGTTCCCCTTTTAAACCTCTGATGCTTTTATCAGAATTTATTGCTACCCATAGATAGTCTCCAAGCTTACTAGCTTCCCTTAAGGAGTGTACATGCCCACTATGTAATAGATCAAAGCAACCGTTGGTAAGTACAAAAGTCTTTCCTTTCTTTCTTACATCATTCCGAAACTTTACTGCTTCTTTGAGTGTCAGAGAAGAATCTTGAATTTTTAATTTCACACAAAACCAGAATTATTACTAAAATGGTTAAAGTTTAATCAAATAGCCGTTTAGCCTTGTCAAGAAAACCTTCATCCGATTGCAAGTCTTCTTCCCCTGAAGCTTTTGCGAATTCAACCAATGATTCTCTTTGTGCCTTGGTCAGTTTTTGAGGGATATGTATTATAACCCTTGCATAAAGATCACCATTTCGTGACGGGGATCGTAAATTCGGCATTCCTTTATCTCTAATCCTAAAGGTTTTATTAGATTGCGTACCTGAAGGGATTTTAAGTGAAACTTTACCATCCAGAGTAGGTACTTGGACGGTCCCGCCTAAGGTGGCTAGTGTAAAAGGTATAAGAATGTCATGAAATAGGTCATCTTCATCACGGTCGAACTTTTCATGTTCTTTAATGATTACATCAACATATAAATCCCCAGATGGTCCCCCCATTGAGCCTGCATCACCCCTTCCTCTCGAACAAAGCCTGTTTCCATTACTTACACCAGCTGGTATATTAACTTTTACCTTTGTTGGTGCCTTAAGCCTTCCACTTCCTTTGCATGATTGGCAGGGTTTTTCAATTTTAACCCCGCTTCCTTGGCATGTAGGACATGTTCTCCTGATGCTGATAAAACCCTGATTAGAAGCAACTTGACCAATTCCGCCACAGGTAGAACACATGACTTTTGTCGATCCTTTGGATGCTCCCGATCCAGAGCATTCATTGCAGGATGAGTGGTGATTGTATTTAATTTCCTTTTTAACGCCAGCAGCGGCCTGTTCGAGTGTAATATCTATGCTAACTCGCAAATCAGACCCCCTTGATCCTTCCGTGCTATTTGATGAACTAGAACCGCCGAAGAAATCTTCAAAAATACTCCCAAACCCACCACTATTACCACCGCCAAAAGCATCCTTGAACAGGTCAAATGGGTCAACTCCTTGACCTCCAGAATGGCCTCCACGAAAAGCATCATGCCCAAACTGGTCATATTTTCTTCTTTTTTCTGGGTCTTTTAGAATTTCAAATGCAGCTGAAATTTCCTTAAACTTTTCCTCTGCTTCATTATCCCCTGGATTCTTATCCGGATGAAATTTAACAGCAAGTTTTCGATATGCTTTTTTAATTTCATTATCCGATGCATTTCGATCTACGCCAAGAATTTGATAATAATCTCTATCTGACATTTGAGGAGGATTTAAATTTCGTTTGTATTAGTTTTTGCTAAAATTACGCTAGCAGGCCTTAAAAGTTTATTGCCTAACTTGTAACCACATCTAATAGTTTTAACAACATTGCCGTCTTTTATTTCGTCGTTAAATTCATGGCTAATAGCTTCGTGTTGACTTGGATCAAATTCGTTATTTAGCGGATCAATTACAACTAACCCGTATTCGCCAAGGATATTTTCTAATTGTTTGATTGCCATCTCAAATCCGTCGGTAAATTGTTTGGCCACATCATATTTTGAAGCTTCGGATAATCCCATTTGAAAGGCATCGATTATTGGTAGCAAGTCGCCAATTAATTGAGATCTAGTTCTTTGAACTGCATCCTCTCTTTCTCGGATTGCCCTTTTCTTAAGGTTTTCCAAATCAGCATGAACTCTTAAATACTTATTTTGTAAGTCATCTTGTTTTCCGTATGCTTCGTTAAGCTTATCCTCCCATCGGTCTTCGTCCTTGTTGGTTGAACTATTATCAGGTTTCTGCTCGTTGACATTTTCACTATGTCCTTGATCAATTTTATCTTCTACTGAGTCGTTTTCTGACTTTTCCATATTGCTATTTAAGTTTATTAACCCTCCAAAAAATCTTGTCTAAGGCTTTCCGTCAACGGGAAAGAGATTTCCCTATGATATCATTGATTAGTAAATTGGTCGGTAACCAAAAAAGTTGAGCTCTCTACTGCCGATATTATGCATTCTGATGCAAAGGGTGAAATAACTTGTTCACCCTCAAGGATAATATTTTGTCCAATCTTGATCTTACCAGATATTAAATGTATGATCATACAGTCAACTTGCTCTGTTTTTAATTTAATATTTTCACCCTCTGATGAATTAAATTTAAATATTCTAAAATGTTTGCAATCTGCGAGAAGTGTTTTTCCATCAGAACTATTTGTAATTAATGGCTTTGGTTCAAAATCATTAAAATCTATGCATTTCAATGACTCCTCAATGTGAAGTTCTCTTTTATTGTTATCTAATCCAGTTCTGTCCCAATCGTAAACTCTGAAAGTGGTATTTGAGTTTTGCTGTATTTCAAGTATCAGATTTCCTTTATCTATTGCATGGATTCGACCGCTTTCTACGAGGACAGAATCTCCTCTTTGAGATTTAACTCTATGGCAGAGTAATTCAGTGGTTCCTTGTTTGATACTTTGTTGAAACATAGTTTTGCTAATATTTTTTTTAAGCCCGATAAATAAACCAGCGTTTTCTGTACTTTTAGCGACATACCAATTTTCTGTTTTAGGTTCTCCATTAAGATCTTTTGCAATATGTGCTGGGGGATGAACTTGTAAACTTAGTCTTTCTTTGCAGTCCAACCATTTTACAAGTATAGGGAATCGTTTTCTCGGGTTCCAGTTTGGACCTAATATAGATTTAGAATCTTTTAATATTATATTTCTGATTGATTGGCCTTTATATGCTCCTTCTGAAGAAACAGACTGTTCATTAGGCCGATCAACTATTTCCCAAGATTCACCAATTTTATCAGATTTACTATTAATATTTCTATGAAAAAAATCGGACAACATGTTACCCCCCCAGACTCTTTCCATATAAATAGGTTCAAACTTGAGTATTTTCATTATCTTATATAATTTACGAATATGCGGTGGATTATATTTTATTTTAGGGAAATTAATGGCAAAAGCAATTGTTGAAGACAAGGTTGGAATAAGAAAGCCAACACCGGATAAACAGGTTTTATTAAGCATATTAAATGCAATTGCTTCCTTTATAATATTGGTAGCCTTAGTTACCTATGAACCAGGGACTTACCATGCATCTCCATCTGTTGGCTCATCCCCTTTATTGGGTCAGTTTGGAATTTTTACAGCAAGGACACTTTTTGGAATTTTTGGCCTCTCCGCATGGTTATTGCCTTGGTTTTTCGGCACATTCTCCTTTCTTCTAAGTAGAAAAATTTTATCTAAAGAAAGATTCACCAAGTTAACGACAATTTTTCTTTCAATTTTATCAATTAGTGTCCTTGCAAACATTCGAGACGCCCAACTTCGTGAGAATGGCCAAGATGCGCTTTTAAATTCAAATATTTATGAACATGGTGCTGGAGGTTCAATGGGTGCAATTTTATATTCAGGAATGCCAATTACTTCCAATCCAGATCAGCAGATTGGGGGATTCCTTAAGGTCTGGTTGGGTAGTCTTGGCACAACTGTTATTTCAATGGGAATGCTTTTGTTTGCGCTAACTCATCATTTTTCCTTAGCACCAATAAATTTTCTGCTCTCGTTTTGTCTTTCTTTTAAACACAAATCAGGATCGCAACCTGTAATTGACAAATCTGAAGATGAAACTCCCCAAGAAAACCTAAAGGACAAGGAAACTCCACACATTGAAAAAGCCAAAAAAGAGAGTAAATGGAATCTACCATGGAAAATTAAGGAAGAAGGAGACGATCTTCTTTTTGGCGATGTGTCAAAGAGTACCAAGGGTCAACCGAATACTGTTCCCTCAGCTGCTAAGCCAAAAAAAATAAAGACTCATGAAACTCCCAAGGCAGAAAAAGAAGATTCTTCTGCCACTTCAAAGCCAGCTGATGAATTAAGAGACGAACCGATAAGCAAACCTGAAGAAACGCCAATAATTGAGGATACCCTTGATTCCAATGATGATGAAATTAATTCTTCGGATGGAATGGAGGGTTTCAAAGTTGTTCGTGCTGCAAAAACGGAAAAAGCGGGAGATTTATTTCCTGAACGAAAAGGTGATTATCATTTTCCTCCGATGAGCCTTCTGATGGAACCCCCGGAGGAGGAAGCAATAAGAGATGAAGACCACATACTAAAAGCCAAAAGACTTCAAGATACTTTGAATGAGTTTAAAATTGAGGTAGAGATGGGAGAAGTTCACACGGGACCAGTCATTACAAGATATGATTTGCATCCAGCACCTGGGGTTAGGGTCGAGAAGATTGCAAATTTAGATAAAAATTTAGCGATGGCACTTAAGGCTGAAAGTGTTCGTATCCTCGCTCCTGTACCAGGTAAGGGCTGTGTTGGTATTGAGGTACCCAATGCCGTGCCAATGCCAGTCTGTATGAAGGAAATTTTACAATCTAAGGCTTGGCATGAAGCGGGTGCCGAAATTCCAATTGTCCTTGGAAAAGAAGCAAGTGGTAGGCCTTTGGTCGCAGACTTGACTAAAATGCCGCACTTGTTAGTAGCAGGATCTACTGGTTCCGGGAAAACAGTTTGTATCAATGCAATTATTGCTTCCCTTTGCTACCATTCTAGCCCGGAAGATGTTCGTTTTATCATGGTTGATCCAAAAATCGTAGAAATGAAAGTTTATAACGATTTACCACATATGCTCATTCCTGTTGTTACTGACCCCAAAAAAGTACCCGGTGCCCTTAAATGGCTTTTAATTGAAATGGAGCGCCGATATCAGATATTTTCTAAAATTGGAGTTCGGAATATAGCAGGTTTTAATGCAAAGATACTTAAGGATAAGGCAGAAAAAGAAAAAGCGTTGTTACTAGATGCGGAGATGACCCCCGAGGAGCGTGCAGCACTTAATAGCATTGAGGTTCCAAGAGATGATGATGCACTAGAGATTCCTGAGAATAAATTACCCTACATTGTATGTATTATTGATGAATTAGCAGATTTGATGATGGTAGCTCAAGCAGATGTTGAAACTGGTATTGCGCGACTTGCTCAACTTGCTCGTGCTGCCGGCATTCATTTGATCATTGCCACCCAAAGACCCTCAGTAAATGTAATAACAGGTGTTATCAAGGCAAACTTGCCTAGTCGTATTTCATTCCGAGTAGCATCTTATCGGGACAGTCAAACAATTCTTGATGGAAAGGGTGCGGAAGCTTTAATCGGAAAAGGTGATATGCTATTTATTCCACCCGGCAGTTCGACCTTCGCTCGTGCACAGGGCGCCTTTGTCAGTGATGATGAAATTAACGGAATAGTTGAGTTTCTTAAAATAAATGGACCACCGCAAATAATAGAAGAGGTTCGTGATCAGATAGAATCCGCAGGCGAGGATGATGTTCTTGGAAGTGATGATTCAGACGATGATCCGATGACCCGAAAAGCTATTGAGATAATTCGTTCTACAAAAAGGGCATCAACATCAAACCTACAAAGAAAACTGAGTATTGGATATAATCGTGCTGCGAGAATCATGGATGACCTCGAGGATCGAGGATTAGTCGGTCCAGATGTTGCGGGTCAGGGAAGGGAGATATTAATGGATTTATGAAATCTCCGCTTGCTAATTTCCTCGAAGAAATAAAAACTATATTAAAATAAAAATTTTCAACTTATGGCTATTGGACAAAAATTAGAAGAAGCAAGAAATAGAAAAGGTATTTCTATAAGGGAAGCCTCTGAGAGTACTAAAATAAGAGGTGATTATTTAAGTGCTTTCGAATCCAATAATTTCGAAATTAAGCTTCCTGAGGTCTATCTTCGTGGATTTGTAAGATTATATGCTCGTTTCCTGGATATTGATCAAGACGCCATCTTGGTAGATTTAGATTTAGAACTTGGTGCAAATTCAGGAAAGAATTTACGAAAATCTTTAGGTTCAATTACAAGTAAAGACGGATTAGAAAACAATGAATATGCGAAGGGGGTACCTTCAAATAAAATTAAGAGAGGTGGTAATGTACAATCTACTTTTACAAAACCCATTATTATTATATCTAGTTCATTACTAACTCTAGTAATTATAGTTAGTGTTCTAACATATTCTTTCTCGGGTGATGATAATAGTAACTCCCCTAGTATGGCTAGTCCCCAAAATATAAAAGAGTCAGTTAAATCTGACATTAATATAGATCAAGCAAAAGCCATAATAACAAATGAATACTCCCTTAGGCTCGCTGCCATCGGACCTATCCAAATGCTTATTATTGATGATGAAGGTGAAGGGTCCCCCCGAGACTTCAAAAATGTTTCAGAGGGATGGGAGTTTGAGCTTAAAATTACAAAGTCTTTTCGCTGTTATTGCTCCAACTTGGAAAATCTTCGTTTTGCCGTTGATAACGGCAAGGAGAAAGGGATTGATGGAAAGGGTGCTGGGAATTTCAGTTGGAAACCGAACTGAAAATTGTATTTTAATCGTCTATAAATGCTTTCTTGGCAAACCAAAACCATGTTTTACCTTTTGTAATTGCCGAGAACTCAATTTTTACTAAAGAGTCATCCTTTTTGAGTAACCTAACTGAAACATCCTTAACATTTTGACCGTCAATAATATTACTGACAGTTTCTCTAGCTATTTCTAGGTCTTCAGGACAAATGAAATTGAGGAAAGGCTTGTCCTTTAGAACATCTGCAGGGAATCCCAAAAACTCTGACCATGCGGAATCATTACCATGAAATATGATTTCTCCATTAACAATTTCCATTGTACCAGAGAAATCAGAATCCATTGACAACCCATCAAGTGTAAATGATTTTTCTTCAATAGGAACAGACCCTTTCATCGATAATTTGAAATTTTGGTAGTGTTTGGGCGTAATATCAATGCGTTTTTTAAACGCCCTGTGAAAGTAATGTACGCTCTCAAATCCACATGCAACGGAGACTTGCTTTACACTAACTTTCGTTGTTGAAAGCATTTTCTTTGCTTGCGAAATTCTTGTCTTAATTAAGTCTTCGGTTGGGCTTGTTTTGAATTCCTGCTTGTAGAGCGAAGCAAATCTACTACAGCTCAAATTGAGCTTATCGGCCATTTTTTTTATGGTCCAGGGGTAATGAAAATTTTCGTGAACATCTGATCGTAGATCTCTTAATTTTTGTGAATGATCAGGCATAGATAGGACAAAATCTTGTTTGGAGAACCTAATGATTTTAGTTAGGAGTTCGTCCAAGGTACTTGCTACTACTCTATCCCACATCATATCAAGAGCTCTGCATTCTTTAGAAATTTTTTCTAAAAGTGCATCTATGAAGTAGGATTGTAAAGGTGAGTGGATTTCATTAATCTCTAACCCAACTTGATTTACCAGGCGCGAAGCATCAGAACCCTTAAACGAAAGGGAATCATAATTCCATTTTTCACCTTTACTTTTAATATAGTGAGGGAAACCCGGACCAACAAGAATACAGTCACCAGCATTTGCATCATGAAGCCCAATCTTTGTTTTGGCTAAAACTGGTGACTTGAAAAAGTATAATGTATACTCTCTTTTACCTTTAGCTAAATCGATTGTGTCAGAGTTTTTCTGTTTAACGGCAATGTCGCAGGCTGTAATTCTAATTTTCATTATTAAATATTGTTGGATATTGTTTACAATTTACAATATCAACTAGAGCAAATAAGTCAACTTTGAATCATTGAGCCCTAATTTTTCTGTTTTAAATTGCTATATTCTGCTAAAAAAATTAACAACACCTCATGGCAGTAAAATAGTTGAGACTAACTTAAATAAACTTTAACCCTGAAATATCTAGGCAAACCTAGAATGAGTAATTAATCCTAAAGTGCAGGTGGCTAGTTTTATTTACTGATCAGCGTTTGGGTCAACGCACTTTGGGCCTTTTAATGCATCTATTTGACCGACTAGTTGAGGGTGATTTTCTGCCTCTTCATTAAGTGTGACCCATTCTTGCATTTCGTCAGGGACATCCATGTCGGGGTATATTGCTTCTACAGGACATTCGTCCATGCATGCGTTACAATCTATGCAAGTTTCGGGGTTAATATAAAGTCGATCTGGAAGTTCGTGAAATGCGTCGACTGGGCATACAGAAACGCAACTGGTGAACTTACAATCTACACATTTTTCAGTAACAACATATGTCATCTTAATTATAATTTGTTATGATAATTCTAAAAAAATCTTACAGGGGAGCCACTTTGGGCTTCTTTCGCTTGCCTTTCATGTTCTTCGTCTGAGCAGGGTGAATTAGTTGGCACATTAGTTTCACTCTTGGTCTCATGTACTAAATTATTGGATAGCATGTAGTTTTCAACCTCCTCACCACTAACATCTGCAAGCATAACGCCATCAATCTCTACACAAGGGGACAGGGGTTGGGAAGATTTTTCAACCATTTCTGAATAAAGATCTTGGTTGTTAATAATATCCAGATCATCATATTCTAGGGAGTATTTTTCCATTATAGCACGAACTCCCATACTCCATCCGCAATGTGGTTTTAGGTAAGCAATAATTTTCATACCATTCTCATAAGTAAATTTTTTCGAAATAGCAAATATAAGGTGTTTTTTAAAAAATTAAATATTTTCATCAAGAGTGTTTTTAATTATCTAAATATTCTGAGCTTGGATGCACCTCTGGTCGTTTTATTTTGGCAAGAAATTATTGCAACTGCCCTGTATGTAGATTTGATTTTACATCATCGAATTGTCCTCTTTTTTTCTGTATGGTTATCATACAGTGCTGATCGCTTTTTGGAATGCTATGGTCGTATTTCAGGGCCTAAGTTAAGTTCTAGGCATTTATTTTTTTATCAAAATAAATTTCTTTTTATAAAATTTTGGTTTGGAATTCTAATATTAGCCATCTACCTAGCCATAAATTTTTTTCCTACTTCTCACCTGTTTATTTCGATCAATATTTTGTTTTTGGTAGTTTTCAATCAATTTCTTAACTTTAAGACTTTAAAAAAGACCAGTATCTATTACTGTAAAGATTTTAGAACTGCATTAATTCTTTCAATAGGGTGCGTTTTGTACCCACTTTTAAACTCTAATTGTGGAACTATCGTTCATTTGTTAATACCCATTTGCCTTTTCGGGATTTTTTTTGGCAATTGTAAATTAGTTAAACTTTGGGAATGGAATTTGGTGAGTAGGGATTTTAATAAACACAGTTTCGCATTCGCACATTTGTTAAAATTTTTATATATTTTATTATTGCTGTCAGGGATTTACTTTTTAAAAAACTTTAAAAATCTGGAATTATTTTTCATAAGTTTTGTATTAAATGTTTTTGCACTCAGGGTCTTTTACATAAGCAAATCTAATTTCGAAAATCGAAGGATACTCATGGATCAGGTTTTTTGGATTATACCGTGCATAATTTTTTTGTTTAGCTTGTGCCTGTAAACTTCGATCATATTGCAAGATTTTATTCTTTAGCAGAAAAAATCTTTTTTGGAAAACATCTCAATTTTGCTCGAACATATTTTGCACAATATACAAAATTACCACAAACGGTTTTATTAGTGGGAGAGGGCCGGGGACATTTTTTAAATTTTTTGTTAAATCAAAATCAATTTTGTAAAATCACAATAGTAGATTCATCTAGCAAGATGATCAAATTAATGGAATCTAAATTAGAACCGAACAACTTAAATCGTGTTCATTTTTATAATGATTCTTTAGAAAATTTCACTTCAAATATTAAGTATGATCTTGTTTGCACATTTTTCTTTTGGGATTGTTTTTCGAGAGTTGAACTAGATCATTTGGTGCCAAAGTTTTTAAAGTTTTTGAAAGTTGATGGAATTTGGATTAATGCCGATTTTATTGACGGAATTAATAATTTATCCTTCTCCAATATTTTAAATTTTTTTAAGCTCCGAATATTGTTTTTATTTTTTCGAGTTTCCACTGGAATTAATGGAAAAAAAGTCGAACCGCTTGAAGTTTACCTAGAAAAAAATTTAATTAAGCTTATTGAATTTCATAAAAACAGTGATAATCACATTAAAACGGAAGTTTTTCAAAAGTTAGCTAAGTTATAATTTATTTCTAATAGCCTTGACCACTAAAGTCGTTCACGCAAAATAAGTCGATCATTTGCTTGAGGTGCAACATATAGAAGGTATAATAGAACTCCTTATACTAATAATTTTATTCCATGACATTACCCCAAAAACAAGGTCTTTACGATCCATCTAACGAACATGAAAACTGCGGTATCGGTTTAATAGTCGATATGAAGGGAAGGCGCTCCCATGACATTGTACAAGGTGCACTTGAAATTTGTGTTAACCTCGATCATCGCGGTGGTTGTGGTTGTGATCCAATTACCGGAGACGGAGCTGGCATATTTATTCAGTTGCCCCATAAGTTCCTGTCACAAGCTTGTGCAGAGGAAGTTTCTCTTCATCTCCCAGACGAAGGAGATTACGGTGCTGCTTTCATCTATCTTTCAAAGGACCTTGAACTATACACCCATGAAAAAAATATTATTGCTGAGGTCTTATCTGAGGAAGGACTTGAGCTATTAGGGTGGCGAAAAGTCCCTGTTAAAAGTGAGATTCTAGGAAAAGCTTCTTTTGAGTGCGAACCTACAATGGAGCAACTATTCGTAAAAAGACCTAATAGTATAGAAAAGGGTCTTCCATTTGAAAGAAAACTTTATCTAGTCCG